>JALSZC010000194.1 GCA_027059605.1 Ghiorsea sp.
TACATGACAGGTGGCACGGTTGTTATTCTTGGTGAAACAGGTCGCAACTTTGCTGCAGGTATGTCTGGTGGTATGGCATATGTATTTGACGCATCAGGTGCATTTGAACAACGCTGTAATATGGCGCAAGTGAACCTAGAGCCTGTATTATCTGAAGATACAGCTTTGGAAGATAACTACCATTTGGGTGGCGACTTAGAAACCCATGGCAAAGTAGATATTCGCCATAGCTTAAGCCAAAATGATGAGAAGATTTTACATCAATTGATTACACGCCATGTGCACTACACCAACTCTGCACGCGGCAAAGAAATCTTAGACAATTGGGACGCTTCATTAGAAAAGTTTGTTAAAGTTATTCCTGTGGACTACAAACGTGCGCTTGCTGAGCGCGAAGCAGAGCAAAAAACCAAACAAGCAAAGGAGTCAGCTCATGGGTAAGCCAACAGGTTTCAAAGAATTTGAACGTCAAAACCTGACTTATGCACCCGTTGCAGAACGTGTGACACATTTTAAAGAATTTTCAAAACTGCCAAGTGAAGATATTTTAAACACCCAAGCTGCACGCTGCATGGATTGCGGCATTCCATTTTGTCACAATGGTTGCCCTGTGAATAATATCATTCCTGATTGGAATGACTTGGTTTATCATGATCTTTGGCAAGAAGCATTGGATACATTGCATTCCACCAACAACTTCCCTGAATTTACAGGTCGTATTTGCCCTGCACCTTGTGAAGAAGCTTGCACGGTCAACTTAATTGGTGATGCAGTCACCATCAAAAACATTGAACTTGCCATTGTTGAAAAAGGCTTTGAAAAAGGCTGGATTCAAGCTGAACCTGCCGAAGAAAAAACAGGTAAAAAGGTTGCTATCGTGGGCTCTGGCCCTGCGGGTTTGGCTTGCGCGCAGCAGTTGGCACGAGTTGGTCATAATGTTGTGGTCTTTGAGAAAGAAAATCGAATTGGTGGTTTGATGCGCTATGGCATTCCAAACTTTAAGTTTGATAAGGCAGTGATTGACCGCCGTATGCAGCAAATGGAGGCAGAAGGCGTTGAATTTCGGGTGAACCAACATATTGGTGTAGATCTTCCTGCCAAATCATTGCTTGATGAGTTTGATGCTGTTGTATTAACAGGTGGCTCTGAAAAACCACGGGACTTACCCATTGAAGGACGTGATTTGCAGGGTATTCATTTTGCTATGGAGTTGCTAACCAAACAAACCAAACGTGTATTGGGTGATGATATTCCTGAAGATGAATTTATTTCTACCAAAGGTCAGCATGTGGTGGTAATTGGTGGCGGTGATACAGGCTCGGATTGCATTGGTACAGCCAATAGGCACGGTGCAGCATCCATTACCCAACTTGAGATTATGCCTGCCCCACCAGAAGAGCCTAACAAGCTGATTACATGGCCCGATTGGCCATTAAAAATGCGCACATCCACTTCGCAAGAAGAAGGTTGTGAGCGTGACTTTTCTGTGACCACTAAACGCTTTATTGGCGAGAATGGCAAAGTCACTGGCATTGTTTGCGCAAGAGTAGAGTGGTCGCAAGATGCGAATGGACAATGGAAGATGACAGAAATTGAAGGCTCGGAGTTCACACTCAAAGCCGATAAAGTTTTCTTAGCCATGGGATTCTTACATCCTGTGCATGAAGGTATGCTTGATGAACTTGGGCTTGCAAAAGATACGCGTGGCAATGTGGCTGCCAATACGGATGATTATAAAACTAGCTTGGACAAAGTATTTGCTGCGGGCGATATGCGCCGTGGTCAATCCTTGGTGGTTTGGGCGATTCGTGAAGGTAGGCAATGTGCCGCAGCAGTAGATACCTATTTAATGGGTGAAACTGGACTGCCGCGTTAAAACACAATCATGATTAAATAAGGTCGCCTTATACAAATAAGTGCGACCTTATTTTTCCTTATTTTTACTGGATTATACGCCACAGTCTATTTGGGAAACTACATCCGAAAGACTTTTCATACGGAATGGCTTGACTAAGTGCCCCTGAATTTTTGCCGAATATTGCTTGGGTATCATGGTATCTGAAGTAACGATTGCAAAAGGATAATCAGGATAAATATCCCACGTTTTGTCCATTAACGCATACCCATTCATACAAGGCATATTAATATCTGTAAATGCTAATTTTGGCTTTTGGTAATTTTCACTTTGTATATATGCAAGATATGCCTCAGGTTCTGAGAACGTCATGGTTTGATAGCCAAGTCGCTGTAACATCACAGAAATAATATCTAGCACATACATTTCATCATCAATAATATGAATCATGCCCATATCATAATAATCTACAAAAACTTGCCTATAGCATGAATATGCTAGATATAGTAATTCATGAATTGAAGTGCCGCCTGTCATTCCCGTGAAGACGGGAATCCATTACCTTTCTAATTTGAATCATATGTGGATGCCCGATAAAAAAACTCGGGCATGACGGTAACTCTAAACAAGAACCACTATAGGCTCCAAATGATTCAGAACTTCCTTTGGTTTAAAATCGTTCAACCCAAGTATCTACACATGCTGCAATTTCACCATACACCCGCCTAAAGGTTTCCTCTGACCTGCCCATAGGGTCATCAATAACTCTCCCGCCGCAAGGCTGGGATAACATCATCACCTTACCCACGTGCTCTGGTCTTTTTTGCATCAAGTGCTGCCGTTGCTCTGGCTCCATCACCAATACCAAGGCTGCCCTGTCCATATCTGGAGCTAGCAAAGCGTTCGACATATGCGTACTCATATCCACACCAAACTCTAAGCCCACTTTTAAGCCTTTTTCAGGCACTTTTTTGCCCTGCATCATCAAAAGACCACGGCTAAATACTTCGCCATATTTCCCCTCTTCTTCAAGGCGTTTACGCATATAAAACTCAGCAAATGGACTGCGGCACACATTGCCAGCACAAACCATCATAATTGGTGTTGGTAAAAACATATTATTCTTCTCTCCATAAAGTTTGCCCGTCACTTTCTTTGGCAATCCGTTGCATCAAGCCTTGATGCCTTACCATGTCTTCTTCACGAATTTTTACCGCTGGACGGCGCATCAATGCCGCAGTTTCGCTTTGCTCTGTTCTTTGACGCTGGGCTGAAGGCAATTGCACATATTCAGATGCAGGCTTGACACCTGTATCCATACCCAAAGAAAACTGCTTACCACCTGTCATCGCAAGGTACACTTCACCCAACAATTCAGAGTCTAATAATGCCCCGTGTAGCTCCCTATGCCCACGTTCAATCTCAAACCTATCACACAAGGCATCCAAATTGTTTCTTTGGCGTGGAAACTGCTTCTTTGCCATTTCCAACGTATCAATCACAGGCACATCATGAATATTCGGCATACCACATGCCTCAAGCTCATACATAATAAAACCCAAATCAAAAGGCGCATTATGGATGACCAATGTACCACCCTCTATAAAATCTAGAAAGTCTTGCGCAATTTCCGAGAAACTAGGTTCATTCTTCACCCTTGCATCATCAATGCCATGAATACGCACCACTTCTGCAGGTATTTTCCGACCAGGGTTGATATACTTATGAAACGTACGGGTTTGCTGCATATCCCTATTGCACACTTCCACTGCACCAATTTCTACCATGCGATCACCTTGTTGAGGTGAAAGTCCTGTAGTTTCTGTGTCCAACATAATTAAACGCATATTACTTCTCTCCAAACCAACGGCTAGGCAATGAAAATAAAGTTTCCAATAAACCAGACTGTGGTAAACCTGCATCTTCAGGCTTTAGTTCATCCACTGCCGCATCAGAAGCTGGTCCATGAATATGATATACTTTACGCAAGAAACTTTTATCTTCTCCTGCCAGAATAGAACCCAAAAAGGGTATATTGCCTATAATAGCCTCAATATTTTGCCATGGTCTTGCAATCAATAGAATATCCAAGTTACCCGTGTCTAAGTTCACTTTTCCTGTGCCACCAGCATCCAATGCCGAGGATGTTAATGCCAATTGTCTAATATCCAATTCTTCGGCATTAAAATCGGCTTCAATTTGCAATTTATTATAAAACAAACCTTCACCCACAACATCACCTCGCTGAAACACCAAGTATTTTGGCAAGTCAACCAAACTTATTGCAGCTAAAAGGTGAGTCAATGTACCTCCCTCCATAATTCGCCCATCATCAATGCGTAAACGTAGGCTCCCTTTCATGCCTCGCCACCAAGGCTCACCTTGCTTAAACTCTCCACCCCCCAAAAACAATGACTGCATATCGCCTTCTTTAAATAGTTGATCCAGCTCTGCCTGCTTCATAAGGGTACCAAACTTCCCTGATAACAGTGCCAAACCTTGCCAAGCAAACACATCATCAGGTTTAGGTTTCACCGAGCCCGATATCATCACATGCTGATCAGAGCCATCTGCTTCCAAATAATGCAAATCAATTTTGCCATGTTCCAACATGGTAAATGAAGCTTGAATATTTTGTAGATGTGATGCACCAATATCTGCTGTAGCTGCTCTAAATGTACCCGCACTATGCTTATTGGAATTAAACTGAAGCTGAACATCTTGTAGTTTACTATGGTTCCAAACAAATGTCTTAGCCTGTGCAAACACTTGCCACGGGCGTAATGCTGTACTTGCTTTATTGGTTGTTTCTTCCAAATAAGGTTTTAGGAGTTGTTTATTGATTAAGGTCGCATTGGCTTCAATACCCCATGATAATTTTGCATCCAAGGGCATAAGCAACCGCATTTTTCCATCAAATAATGCGGTTTGAATATGCGTAAAATTAAAATCTAGCTTATCTTGTGTAATCGTTAATGCACCATCAAGATTAAAACCTTTCTGTTTCACTTTCATTTGCTGCATATGTATAGGTAACAAACCCGTAGATGTTGGTTTACCTTTTAAGTTTAAATACAACTTATTGGTTTTAGGTTTAGCAAAGCCAGCAAAACTTTTCCAAGTGTTTTTCTCAAAATCAATAGCTGCCTTCCATTGCTGGTCTTGGTAATCAAGCGCAAATGTTGTTTCACCTTGTGGCTGAATAATTGGTAATGAAAAATCACTGGTCAAATTTGCTAAAGGTGCAAAGCCAGTCATCGACAAGTGATCCAACGCCCAAGCTTGTTGTTTATCAAGGAACATACTCAGTTCACCATCAAACCAAGGGGTGCTGACTTTCATATTATTCAGGTCTAAACCACGATTATAATCCCAAACTGCCATCCCTGACTTCACTTTTAAAGCAACACCCTTGGGTTTAAGCACCCATGCTTTGCCCTCAGGGTGAAAATGAACAATAGTTTTTTCAGGTTCCACTTTATTGGCATACCAAAGCATTTGCACCTCTGCCTTGGCAGGTGCTTCACCCCAATGTAGCTCTTGGGCTGAATTTGGTTCTAACCATGTATGGAGTTTACCAACATCAGCAATACCCTTTGCATCAATTTCCATCAACAATGTTTTCCAAGTGATTTGGTAATCACCCGAGACCAAACCTATACCACCATTTAAGTCGGCTTGATGAATATCAGCATGTAACCCTCGTTCATCAACTTCAACATCAGCCTTCACTTCGTACAAATAATCATCTGCCAAACCTAAAGCAATATCTGCACCTGAAACTTGTGTATTCACATGGTATGTCATATTGGAAAACTGAGCCCCAGCCAAACCCAAAACCAAGGGTTTCGACCATGGCAAATCTAAAGTGCCATGAGCATTTTCAACCCTGCCATGCTGCATAGCACTCAACCAATCATGCCAATGCTCGCCCCCCAACATCCACAACCAAGACCAAAGCTTAGGCATGGTGGTCGCAGCATCAGAAACTTGTAAATGTAAATTATCATTTTCCCATGTTAGTTGTGCATTAGCAAAACTGTCCTTGGCTTTCCATTGTAATGTGTTGGCGTGAAATGTATGCAAGGAGAAACCTTCACCTTGCTGTAAAAGCACATCGCCTTGCCCTCTAAAGCGTTCAAAAGGTACGCGTAAATGTACTTTATCTACCGTAACCAAACCTTGCTCACCTTGAATATCTACATCCCATTGCCAAGCAAGCTTACCCTGCTTCTGCAACTTAAGTTGTACAGATGATAAACCTTGTGTATAAGCTAACCAGGATGCTGGAAAACTAGAAAAATCTTCAATGTTTATGCGCACTAATTGAGGTAAATAGTCTTGATTCATAACAAGATGCACAAAAAAACCTTTGGCTTGTACCAACACATCCTGTGCAAAAGGTTTCATGTATAAGTTTGCATCATGCAATATTTGTTTCTCTTGCTTATAAATCCACGAAATATCCATATTTTTAAGCGTAAGTTGTATATTTAAAGGCTTAGAAGCATGTTTACTTTTTATGTCCAAGTTAAACCCTGCATGACCATCTTGAATGATAATTTCAGGTGCTAAACTTCCCAAAAAAATATCAAATAAATCATAAGAAACCTGAACCTTTGCTTCTTTAACCACAAAGGATGGTGCAACAATATGTACTTGCCCTATATCAAGTACTGGCCCTATATGCCAAGTCAAACGTAATTGACTTATATCTACCTTCTTAGCATGTAATGTTGTTTCAAGTTTTGATTCAATATACGGCTTAAAGTCATGAATATTTGGTGGAAAAATAAAAAATAGAACTAAAGACAACAGGGCAAACAATACCAACATCAAAATAATGCGGCAGCCCCGTACAATGCAAACATTTAACATTTTGATTCAAAAAAACCTGATAAAAAAGCGTGTGACCTAACCCTTGGCTTTAAGTTTATCAATTTTCTGCTGTAGTGTTGCCATCAACCCATCAATTTTTTTCTTTTTGATAATCGACTTAAAATCTTTACGGAACGTGGTAATCATACTCACACCTTCGACTTTAATATCATAGACTTGCCAGCCTGTAGGTGTCTGGTGCAAACGATACTCCATAGGTATAGTTTTAGTATCATCAATCACAGCACCTTTCACCCGAGCTTTATCTTTTTTGAACTCAGCATCTTCAAAAACGACCTTTTGTCCGTGGTAACCTGCCAACTGATTACCATAGGAATACTCTAACACTTGGCGAAACAATTCTGTAAACTCATCTTGTTTTTCATCTGTCATTTTTTTCCAAGGTTTACCTACGCTACGCCTCGACATTTCACGATAGTCAAATTTACCTGCTACTACCTTACGAATACTTTCCCTGTCTTCATCAGTAATCGTATCTTTATCTGTACGTGCTTCTAGCACATCAATAATAGACTGAACCGTTGATGCAACAACAGCTTTAGGGTCATCTTCATTGGCTAAACCCAAAGTAGGCATATAACAAGCCATCACCAATACCAACATCATCCTTTTCATGGATATTCTCATTTTGCATCTCCACTAAAAATATATTTACTAATTAAATCTTCAATATTAATGGCTGATTCTGTATCTTCAAACTCATCACCTTCTGCCAAGTAGTCTTCTTCTGAGCCTTGATTGACACGTACAAATTTCTCACCAATCAAGCCTTTGGTACGAATTGAAACCGTAGCATCAGAAGCAATTAATACACCATCTTTAATGTTAAATACCATTTCTGCTTCTTCATTATCTTTCAGCGTTACTGAAACCACTTGCCCTATAGGTACACCTGCAAGCATTACATCGCTACCTTTTCGTACGCCTCCGGCATCATCAAATACAGCAGTGACTTTATAGCCATTGCTACTTAGACCACCAACGCCACCCAGTTCCATGGCAAGCCACGCTATACTTATCACACCGACAAGCACAAAAACACCAACAACCATTTCAATTTTTTTGTATCCACTCATACTCTATCTCCTAAAGATAAAACGATGTAATAATATAATCGAGAATCAGCACCATCACCGAGCACAACATTACAGCTTGTGTGGTTGCTTTTGCTACACCTTCCGTTGTGGGCGTAGCACGTTGACCCATGTATGTGCAAATAATACCCACCAACAAGCCAAAATAAATTGATTTGGTAAAACCTGCTTGAATATCATTCAAAGAAACCTTATCGATGGTTTCACCAATATATACACCACTATTCACACCCAGCATATCCACCCCAATCACATAACCTGCAAACAAGCCCACTGCATCAAAAATAGCCACCAATAAAGGAAGTGAGATTGCGCAAGCAATAATGCGCGTCAGCATAACTCTTGATTGTGGATTCACTGCCATCATTTCTAATGCGTCCATTTGTTCTGTCACCCGCATAATACCAATCTCAGCCGTGATACTTGAGCCTGCTCTGCCTACAAACATTAATGCAGCCAACACAGGACCTAGCTCCCGAATCAAAGATAGTGCCACCCAAGGGCCTAGCAATGCTTCTGTTCCCACCTTGACTAGCATATGATAACCTTGAAGTGCCAACACCATGCCTGTAAATGCACCCGTAATTACAATAATAATCAATGAGCCTACACCCACGGCATGCATCTGCATCACAAAATGTTTACCCTGCCAAGGTCGTGCAAAAAACAAACGCAATGTTGTGATACCAAATATTGTAGCATCACCAAGCTTGGCAATAGCTTGCAATGTATTGCGACCAACTTGACCTACCATATTCATCATTGCTTGCATTATGACATCCTCACACAGCCTGGTTTATGCAACAAATCATCAATATAGGCTGTTTGACTACGTGAAAAAGGAATCGGACCATTGGGTTCACCTTTAATAAACTGTTGAACTCTTGGGTCTTCACTTTGTTTGATACTTTCTGGATTGCCTTCTGCAATCACCTTACCTTGCCATAACAAAATCACATGATCAGCAATATCTAGCCCAGCTTGCACATCATGAGTAACCACCACAGATGTCATACGTGTTTTGGCTGTTGTTTCGTGAATCAAGGAACTTACTACACCTGCAGAAATCGGATCCAAACCTGATGTCGGTTCATCAAAGAAAACAATCTGAGGATCCATCACCAATGCTCGTGCAAAAGCAACACGTTTTGCCATGCCGCCAGAAAGCTGTGAAGGCATCATACTTTCAAAACCACGCAGCCCGACTTGTTCTAGTTTCATGGTCACCATGGTCTGAATCACGCTTTCATCTAAATCCGTATGTTCATGTAAGGGGAATGCTACGTTTCCATACACATCCAAAGAGTTTAACAGTGCAGAGTATTGAAATACCATACCCACACGCATACGCAGTTCATACAAGCGCTTCCTGCTCACTTTTGCCAAATCTTCATCCGCAAACATAATTGAACCTGCTGTAGGCTTATCTAACCCCGCCAAAAGTCGTAACAATGTGGTTTTACCCGAACCTGAACCACCCATAATCACTGTTACTTTCTTCTTTTCGATGTGCAAATCAATGTTATCCAAAGCTTTAACACCATCAAAAGATCTCTCTAAAGCTTGTGTTTTAATCATAAGAAAACCTAACCATGAGCGCAATATAGACCTTCTATAGCATATGGCGCAACTTAAAAGATACTTATGTGTTCATTTGCATTATCAAAGCCCTACACTATATTGCGCATGGTTACAAAAAACATGCACCCTTAGCTCAGCTGGATAGAG
>JALSZC010000195.1 GCA_027059605.1 Ghiorsea sp.
CGACCTGGCGAAGAAATCCCTATCTTTGAAGATGAGCATGGCACCTATATCATGAACTCCAAAGATTTAAGGGCGATAGAACACGTCGAACGTCTTGTAAAGATTGGTGTGGATTCACTAAAAATCGAAGGACGCACCAAATCGCATTATTATGTCGCACGCACAGCCCAACTCTATCGCCAAGCTATTGACGATGCGGTTGCTGGACGTGAATTTGATTGGACATTGATGCGTAAGTTAGATTCATTGGCTAACCGTGGTTACACCGATGGTTTCTTGCAACGCCGCCACACAGCCGCCCACCAAAACTACGAAAAAGGTTCATCCACTTGGGACTACCAACGTTTTGTCGGAGAAATTATTGGTTATGATAAAGCAACAGGTTTGGCTGAAATCGATGTCAAAAATAAATTTGGTGTGGGTGATTCTGTGGAAATGATTTGTGCCAACGGCAATCAAACCTTTACCATTGAATCCATGATCAAAGCCAAAGATGGTTCTGCTATGGACTTTGCACCGGGAAGCGGGCATATCGTGCGTATCCCTGTGCCTACTGAACCATCTAAAGTCGCCTTGATTGCAAAAAACATTAGCCCTGAGAGCTTATAAAACAACATGTTTAACTGAAACCTTGAACGCGAATCAATTGGGCATATCAAAGAAAATGAAGTTTTAGAATTTACTATTTTGAAGGCTTTATTGTGCTCGAACCAATAAAGTCCCCCTCCCCCACCAATTATCCCCAATTGGTGGCGAAACTTATCTTTTATTTCCCTCACAGCATATTAGACTTAAGTCGTATATGTATTTTCTAGTTGCATTGCCATCCAAATAAGCATGGAATTGGCAGATGCACATCCTTATTATAGATGATCAAGATTGCTATCGAGAGTTCCTAACTGGTCTTCTACAAAGCTCAGACCTCAATGTTAGTATTACAGAAGCAGCAACCATCAAAGTTGCTCGTGCTAAAATAAAAGCACCCCAACAGCCATACGATTTTGTGCTTTTAGACCATATATTACCCGATGGCGAAGGTTTAGATTTACTCAAAGAAGCACGAAACCACTGCCCTGAGCTACCCATTGCCATGCTTTCAGCCACAGAAGACCCTCAGCTTGCTTGGCAATGTTTAGAGCTTGGAGCTTCTGGGTTTATTCCCAAAAATACAGAATTGGCTGTTCTTCTCTCTGCTATACAACTTATGCTTGCTGGTGGCCGATATATTCCACCCCATATACTGCCTCACATGCCTATGCCCAAATACACCGCCAACACCTCAGTAAACAATAAACATGAACAATTAACACCGCGCCAATTAGAGGTTTTAGAATTGTTATATTCAGGGCTATCAAACAAAACCATTGCTCACCGCCTAAAAATATCAGAAGCCACTGTCAAAGCACATATCACTGCTATTTTTAAGTTGATGGGTGTTTCTTCTCGCACCAAACTCATCGCGCAACATAACACCACCAACCAGCAGTAAAATAACTAACCCCCAGAATCTGGTGTAGCTATTGTCCATAAGGCATCAGTCTCTAATTGTTTTTTGAGCCATCGTTGAACTTGTTCTGGCTGCACAGCATTCACCTTGTCCACCCACTCCAATGGTGAGTACAACTTACTTTCATCTAACAAGGCACCAAGCTGCAACATTGCTCCTTCAACAGAGTCCATACCCATACGAAACTGAACCGTAAGCTGACGTTGTGCCCTTTGCACCATACCAGCAGGTATCTTTTGGCAAACATCCTCGATGGTTTGCTGTAACACATCTACACATGATTCAAGTTGATCTGGCATGGTGCTACAACTGATACTTAACAAGCCTGTATCAGTATAAGTAGAAAGATGCGAACCAATACTGTATGCCAAGCCTCGTTTTTCTCGTATTTCACGAAATAAAATAGAGCTCATGCTCCCGCCTAATAATTGGTTGGCAATCCAAGCTATTGGTTTATCTGGTGATGTAGTACAAACAGACTGCCAAGATGCCACTACTTGCGCTTGCTCCATCTGCCTTGTCATTTCATATTTACCACGGTGCACCTCTGGGCTTAACCTGTGTTTTTTCTGTTTATTGCCAGCATTTTTCCACCCACTTTGCTCAACCTCACTCATCAAATCTTGATGTGAAATACGCCCTGCTGCCGCAATCAGCACATGACCACCCCGATAATTTGCATTCAAATATTCACGCAAATCTTGTGTTGAAAAAGATGAAAGTGTTTCCCGACTACCCAGCACAGGTTTACCCATGGTATGCCCTACAAACACTTGACTTAAATGTTGATCATACACCCAGTCATCAGGGTTATCATCAGCCATGCTCATTTCCGCATAAATCACTTCTCGCTCACGCTGCCACTCATCTTCTGGCAACGCAGGGTGCAACAACATATCCGATAACAATGCCAATGCCTTTTGCCAATCTTCATACA
>JALSZC010000196.1 GCA_027059605.1 Ghiorsea sp.
CTTGTGCTAACCACAACAAGGCATCTTCATCCAACATAAATGCAGGGGATGCAGCTTGCAGCTCGCTGATACCATGTTTTAAAATACTTGCCACGGCATCACAACTTAATGCCTTAAGCACAATCACTCGACAACGCGATAATAAGGCATTATTTAATGTAAATGATGGGTTTTCAGTGGTTGCACCAACCAATATCAGTGTTCCATCTTCTAAATAAGGTAATAAAACATCTTGCTGGGCTTTATTAAAGCGATGAATTTCATCTAAGAATAAAAGATAAGTTCGCCCTGTTTGTTTGGCTTGTGCCACCACATCTTGTACTTCTTTTTTCCCCGCGGATACCGCAGAAAGCTGAGCAAATGGCATATCAGCATGTTCAGCCATAATGCGAGCAAGTGTTGTTTTTCCTACACCCGGTGGGCCCCAGAATATACAAGAAACAGCTCTACCTTCAGCAATACTTTGCGCAAACCAACCTGAAGGTTCTGTGCAAGCCAATTGCCCTTGCACTTCTTGTAGTGAACTTGGGCGAAGCCTATGTGCGAGTGGCACTTGAACATCTGAAAGTTGTAAACCCGGCAAGCCCGTATTCATATAATAAAGTAGCCCTAGAACTTTTTACTTAAAGTAAACATCCATGTTACCAATGAATCTTTATATCTATCAGCATTGATACCTGTCACTGTAGTGGATGGATAAACAGCATAACTGACGGATACATCCAAATGCATGCCCGACATTTTTCCACCAAAACCTGAAGTAAACTTATGCCCTTTTAAGTCCGCAATGGCGGGTTGGTAAGCCGCCAAATCATTGGCTCCTTGAAGGTAGCTGTAGCCAAAGCGAAGTTGGGTGCGCTCACGCCAAAACCAAGTTAAACCCAAAGAGGCATCAGTAGTATCTTTGAGATTCGTTGGTAGTGATTGTAATACTGCACCATTATTTTCCACAGTTAAATCTTGTAATGATGACCATGTGCTACGTTTCACAGCAAGCTCAAGTCGCATTTCATCATCCAACAAATCATGCGCCACGGCTATGCTTAACTCATCGGGTAAATTCATGGCAAAAGTATCACCCACACCATTGCTTACAGATACATCTGTACCTTGACGATAAGTGATACCCAACATCCAAAAAGGCATAAATTGCCAACGTGTTGCAATATGCCCACCCACATGACTCCAACCTGAGGCCGCAAATGAAGACCCATTGCTCGCCAAACTGACACCCGTGTCATACATATCCAAGCCTGCAGCGATACCAAGTGTATTATTCACCCTATAAAAGCTGTCCAAACTATAACGTTGCAACTGTATATCTGTTCTACCAATAGCCTGCGCAAACTGATTATTCCAGTTTGTTTGTACGATGTATGGTGTAGCAATGGAACCAGACACACCCCAACTTCCACCTTCAGGCAACCATGATATAGCAAATGCACTCAAATCGCGCATGCCTCCATCACCCGAACCTGCCGCTCCACCACTGATACCGCGATTGTTGGATTGACTACCAACCAAAGCTTGCACACCTTCCTGCCAAGCCAAGCCAGCAGGGTTGTAAAGTGCTGCCGAAATATCATCTGCACCCGCCACAATAGCATTGGCTGCACCTGCACCTGCTGCGGTTAAATCATCATGTGCCAATGCTGCTGCCGATACACTTTGCATATTCACCCATACACAAGCACATGCCCCCAATACTTTTAAACCTAATTTCATTCCATTGCCCCAATCACATCCACACCTTCAGGTGCTGTAAACTCAAATATTTCTGCTGCAGGTGCTGTTTGCTTCATATGTTGTAAGTGAAGTCGATTACGGTTGGATAACATATCCCTGCTCTCTATCCATATCAATTGCTGTGCTTTCACACCCAACCAAACTTCAACCTGCTGCTCTTTTTTACCAATACGAACATGCCAACTCGACAAACCATCATCAAAGCTTTCATGTTGTAATACTTGCACATCATCAAGGCTAACTCGCCCATCCAAAAGCTGCATCACAATAGGGTCAACATCACCCAAATCTTGCAACTTTTGTGCCTGTAGCAAATCAGGCTCATACAACCAAATACCATCACCATTACTCACATAAAGTTGTTCATAAGGTTTGACATAATGCCAACGAAACTTACCTGGACGCAACACAGCCAACTGCCCCTGATAAACACGCTTTCCACCCTCGGCATACGTCAAAACCTGCTCAAAATCTGCTGAAAAACCTTGCAAGGATGACATCTTCACCAGTGCGATACCCAAGGCTGAATGTTTATCCAGTGGTGTGGCTTGTTCTGCTGCCTGCACACTCACAACCTGCAACATCAACACAACAAACAAAATACCTTTGAATAAATTAAACATCAAAACCTGCTTCATCTGAAGAACGCGATAAAACTTTACGCACACCACCTGCACCCGGTGGGCTTACCAAACCATCTCGCTCCATTTGTTCTACGATACGACTTGCCCGATTGTAACCAATACGCAAATAACGCTGCACCATAGATACCGAACACTTACCCTTTTCTGCAACCAAATCTGCAGCTTCATTGTATTTGCTATCTTTTTCGTCATCTAGGTCGTCTTGTTCTGCATCTTCCCCATCTGCAGATACAGTAAATACTTCCATACGATATTCTGGCTCACCTTGTTTTTTCAAATGTTCCACCAAGTTGACCACTTCATCATCATCAATAAAAGCACCATGTACACGGTGTATTTCTCTACCTAAATTCGAGAATAAAGCATCACCATGCCCAAGCAGTTGCTCTGCACCCATTTGATCCAGAATAGTGCGAGAATCAATTTTAGACGATACCTGAAATGCCAATCGGCTTGGTAAGTTTGCTTTAATCAAACCTGTAATCACATCCACACTAGGGCGTTGTGTTGCCAAAATAAGATGTAACCCCGCAGCTCTGGCTTTTTGCGCCAAGCGACAAATAGACTGCTCTACTTCTTTACCCGCCACCATCATCAAGTCTGCTAATTCATCAATTAAAATAACAATATACGGCATGTGTTCAGACTGCTCGCCTGTTTCACCTGCATCCCGCAAGGCCTTCGCAGCCTTGTTGTAACTACTGATATTCCTTACTTTTGCCTCAGACATCAAGCGATACCTGCGCTCCATTTCATACACAGCCCATGCCAAGGCTTTAGATGCTTTATTTGGATTGGTTACCACAGGCACCAATAAATGCGGAATATCATCATACATCGACAATTCCAACATTTTAGGGTCAACCATAATCAAGCGTAAGTCATTGGGTGTATATTTCATCAACATAGAACAAATCATGGTATTCACCGATACCGATTTACCCGAACCTGTGGTACCCGCCACCAATAAATGCGGCATTTTTGCCAAATCTGCCACCACAGGTTGCCCTGCAATATCTACACCCAAAGCCAAGGGTAAAATATGTTTTTTATCAGCAAAAGCTTTACTCGCCAACACATCACGCATAAACACCATTTCACGCTCTTCATTGGGCAGCTCAATGCCAATCGCATTTTTACCAGGGATATTACCTGCCACACGTACACTTGTTGCAGACATGGAACGTGCCAAATCATCTTGCAATGCAATCACTTTGGATACTTTAGTACCTGCTGCCAACTCAAACTCAAACTGCACCACCACTGGTCCTGGTTGCACCGCCACCACCTGCCCTTCCACACGGTAGTCCAGAAGCTTTTTCTCTAACATCCGCGACATGGCTTGCAATACTTCTGCACTATATGTTTTTACTGATTTTTGGTGCTCTTTAAAGAGTTTTAAAGATGGTAAAACAAACTCACCTTCAGGTTTACCCAATGCTAATTCGGGTTGGTGTTCTTCGATTTTGACCCGCTCTGCAATTTCCACCACTTCAGGGCGTACAATTTCAGGCTCAGATTGGGCAATATGCACAGGTCGTTTTTTCTTTTCCTCTTCTCGTGCTTGCCTAGCTTCTTCTCGTTCTTGTTTTTGTTTGACTTTTGAGGCTACTTTTTCTTTTTTGCTTTGAACAAAGCTTACAACCTTAGCTAAAAACCAAACAAAAGCTTGAATAACTTTCTGCACTAGCATTAACAAAGAGATATGTGATGCTGAAACAAAACTACTCAACAGCATGGCAAGCAAAACCACATCACGACCAAGGGCTGAAAGCACGGGTGTTAAGCTTTGTGTAAACAAATAACCTAAAGCCCCACCTGCACCTGCTGGATAAGTGGTATTTTCAACATAAGCAGATAACAATGACGATACAGCCAATAAGAAGGGCAACCAAAACAACGATGTCCATGAACCCCACACTGGTGTTCTATGGGTTGCAATGCGAAACGCTAAAACAGCCCCAAGCACAATAAGCAACCAAGCACTGTAACCCAAAAGTTGAATCAATATATCACTAATATAAGCCCCTGCCATACCTAACATATTGACAGGAGTATTATCGGTTGCGTGATTCAACGATGGATCCGATGGCTGGTAGCTAAACAAAGCCAAAGCCAACATCACCACAACAGCCAACCATAAAAAAGCCAATGATTCACGCCAAATATTTTTGGGGTTGAGTACATCCACGCTCAAAGGTTAAACCTCCAGAATTGTTGCCACAACCATAGGTCGGCGACCAAGTTTGCGTTTACACCAGCGACGCACCCATAAACGTACTTCTTCACGAGCAGCATCCATGTCAGCTAAAGTTTCTTGGTTAAATGACTGCAAATGAACCCTTAAACTTGCTGCTGCTTGCTCAAAAACATCTTCCGACACTTCATTGTTAAGCACACCTCGTGTTAATAATTCAGGTTGACCAATCACCGTACCTTGATGCTGGTCAATCAATACTATCGCGGTAATCATACCTTCATCAGCCAAGGCACGTCTATCCTTCACCACGCCATAGTCCACTTCATCACGCCCTGAACCATCAACAAAAATAGCCCCAGCCTCAAATTCAGGACCATGTTTGATAGCCTCTTCTGTTACCACCACACTGTATCCATTTTCTGCAATAATAGTATTTTCATACGGCACATTGGTGGCGATAGCTAAATGCTGATGTTCCACCAAATTGCGATATTCACCATGTACAGGATACATATATTTAGGGCGTGTAAGCTGAATCATAGTTTTTAATTCATGCGCTTGTGCATGTCCTGACACATGTAAATGTGCCTGCCGCGCATGCAAAATCCGCGCACCGCGACGATAAATATGATTGTACAAACCCGCAATCACCCGCTCATTCCCAGGTATAGAAGAAGATGAAAAAATCACCAAATCACCAACACCAAGGCGCAAACCTGGAAATTGGTTTTGGGCAATCCTTGCCAAAGCGGCTCGCCATTCACCTTGTGAACCTGTGGCAATCACCAATAACTCGTGATCTGCAATATTTTGCGTTTCTCTTACATTAACCACCTGATTATCAGGTAAATTCAAACGCCCCATGAGTTTCGTGATTTCAACGTTTTTCTCTAAACTTCGACCTGCAAAAGCAATTTTTCGCCCACAAGCCAATCCTGCATCAATAATTTGTTGAATACGAAACATATTCGATGAAAAGGTGGATACAATCACCTTACCCGAACACTGTGAAACCGCTTGTTTTAGCGGCGCACCCACACTTGCTTCACTAGGGCTACTACCACTTTGCGTCGCATTGGTAGAATCGGAGCAAAGCAATAATACGCCATCATCGCCAAGTTTAGCAAACCTATGCAAAGCTGTGGCTCGCCCATCCAGCGGTGAAGGGTCAAATTTGAAGTCACCCGTATGAATAATCGCACCCAAAGGCGTATGAATGGCTACTGACACTGCATCCATAATCGAATGGGTTACAGGAATCGCTTCCACCTGAAAAGAACCCACTTGGGTTAATGTTCCATCTTCAGGCAGCGGGTAAAGTTCAGGTTTAAACTGTACTTCCTCCATTTTATGTTTCACCAAAGCAAGCGTAATGGGTGTACCCCACACGGGAAGTTTTAAGCGTGGCAACAAAAATGGAAGACCACCAATATGATCCTCATGACCATGGGTCAATACAATACCATGAATTTTAAGACCCAACTCATCTAAAGCTGCAATATCTGGAATGGTAATATTGATGCCATGCATACTGGGGTCAGGGAAACCCATGCCACAATCAACAATAATAGCTTCATCATCAATGGCATACACCATCATATTCTTTCCAAACTCGCCAACGCCCCCAAAAGGGAAGCAGCGAACGACAGCCTTACTCACCCATTACCTCGACTACCTGGTTTGATAGCTGCCGTGCCTTGTTTACACATGGGGCAACTATCCGCATCAAAGGTTTCCACATCCAAAGTGATGACTGTGTGATGTGGTATATCAAAGCGCCCTTGCTGTTGTGGTGCTCTATCCACGACGGCTAAAACAGTTGTCGGGTTACCACCAAACTCGCGTACCACAGCAATACATTCACGCACTGAGCCACCTGTTGTAATCACATCTTCTACCACCAAAAGCTTAGCACCATCAGGGATAGAAAAACCACGGCGCATTTGCATTTCACCTTCTTTACGCTCGGTAAAAATAAAAGGTTTGTTCAATTGACGAGCCACTTCTTGCCCAATGACTAGGCCACCAATAGCTGGTGAAACCACCATATCATAATCATCTGCATCAATAGTTTTCACCAACTCTGCTGCCAATGCAGTGGCATTGCTAGGGTGCATCAATACCAGTGCGGATTGCAAATAACGGGCTGAATGTCGCCCACTGGATAACACAAAGTGCCCATTCAATAATGCGCCTGCATCTTCATACATTTGTAGCATTTCTTGTTCAGTCATCGTGATTATTCTCCAGACTCAACAATACTTAACTTCTTCATCACCGTGCCATTGCTTACATCATCAATCAATTCCATACCATCGATGACCTGACCAAAGATCGTATATTGCCCATCCAAATGGGGCTGTGGACCATAACAAATATAAAATTGACTACCTGCTGAATCTGGGTCTGATGAGCGCGCCATCGCCAATGTGCCACGCACATGTTTCTTATCATTAAACTCTGCTTTTAAGCGAAAACCTGGTCCGCCCATACCTGTACCTTCAGGGTCACCACCTTGCGCCATAAAACCAGGAATCACCCGGTGAAAAGTCAAGCCATCATAAAAGCCCTTACTAATCAGGTTCTTAAATGATTCTACCGTTTTAGGTGCTACATCTGGGTACAACTCAATGGTCACTGTACCTGTTTCCAATTCAATAGTTATGATATTGCTATCGCTCATTTTCTTCTCCATTTTAAGTTTATGATTTGTCATACTCAAATCTTTTGCCTGCAAAACACTCGCTTGGTAACCACCCACCAACATCACTCCGAACACCAAGTTTATTAACACATACTTCATTTGAGTTTCTCCTGAGCTGATGGCATCACTCGATCTGGCTGTAATATATGCTTGGTGACATCATATAGTGCTGTGCCTAACATCACATCAGCATACGTCACACGACATAATACACTTCCATGATCAGCCTTTAATAAATCAGCATGTAATGAGAGACGCTGCCCTTGCACAAAGCGTTTTGCCTCTATATGACTTAACACCAACTCAGGTAAGTCGCGCAACCAAACTTGCAACGGTACAATACATGTTTCTTTTTTTTCTTCCAGTTCCTCAAGTGTTACCATACACTGTTCAGGCCAACCACCACTACTGGTGCGGCGTAGCATGGTTACACAACCACCGCATCCCAAAGCCAAACCTATATCTCTCGCCAATGAACGAATATATGTGCCTTTGCTGCAATCCACATCCAATGTGAGAAAACTGCCTTCTAAGGCAACCAAGCGTAGCGATTTAACCTCTACTTCACGGGATTGCATCTGAACATCCTGACCTTGTCTTGCCAAGGCATGTGCTCTTTGCCCATCAATTTTAATGGCTGAAAAAGCAGGTGGTGTTTGTTGAATCACACCACGGAATCTACCCAAAACTTCTTCAATATCTTGCTGCTGGATACTGATTTCAGGATACCGCTCTAGCACCTCTCCTTCCAAGTCTAAGGTGTTGGTTTGAAAAGATAAATCAAGTGTGACAGTATAACTTTTTTCTGCATGAAGCCCCATGGATGCAAAACGAGTCGCCTCACCTATCAGAATTGGCAGCATACCTGTTGCCAAAGGATCTAAGGTACCCGCATGTCCTGCTTTAGGGCGTTGTTTTCGATTTTTTTGTTCGGGCTTGGCAAAGCTATGGATAATATGATTGACTGCCTTACGCGAAGTCCATCCTTTGGGTTTATCTAAGAAAATAACACCACATGGGTGCTCAGCTTGGCTCATTTGGCGTAAACATCATCAACGACAGTTCTTACTTTTGCATACACTTCTTCAAGGCTTCCTGAGACTGCACAACCTGATGCATAGCGATGTCCACCACCACCTAATTGGGCTGCCACTACACCTACATCACGCCCTTCTTTGCCACGGAAGCTTACTTTCCAACGTGTATCACTTTCAGGACGAATAAACACCACAACTTCTACACCTTGCACACTGCGGCTCACATCAATAAAACCTTCAGTATCTTCATTCTCTGCGCCCGTTTCATCCAACATCGCTTGCGTGACATGCATCCATGCTGACCGCCCATCATGTTCTATGGATAAGGTTTGTAATGCCAAAGTTAATAAGCTTAATCTTGCCAAAGGCTGGCTATCATAAATGGCATCTGCAGCAACGGCAGGTTCTGCACCTGCTTCAATCAATTCTGCTGTCATCCTGTGTACATCTGCGTTTACTCTATCCAAGTGAAAACTTGCGGTATCTGTTAAAATGGCAGCATACATAGCAATAGCACTGGGTTTAGAAATTGGTTGCCCAAGATGTTGAATCAAATCAAACATCATTGCACCCGTAGCACAATAATCGGCATTCACCACATTAATATCGGCATAGGATGGGTTACTTGCATGATGGTCAATATTCATTAAGCAACAGTTTTCAAATAGGGATTCAGGAAAACCCAAGCGTGAAAAAGCACCTGCATCCAAAGCTACTACAGTATCTACGCCTGTCATGTCGGGTGTTTCACCAACTTGTATGGCATCGGACTGGGGTAAGTATCGACAAATTCTCGGCACAACATCCCTGTTATACATGGTCACTTCTTTACCCATATTTTTCAAAACATGATACAACGCAATCTGTGAACCAATACCATCAGCATCAGGACTTCTATGTGTTGTTAGCATGATATGCTTAGCAGCAGTTAACTGTCTAACAACCGCTTCCCAATCCTGCTCTGGATGTAAAATCATGAAGATTTAAAGCTCTTCATCGTGTCGAGAACCTGATGCGTTTTATCCAAAGCTTCATCCCATCGAAAGACAAGGTCAGGCATACGCTTCTTAGGCAAAGCTTTGCGCAAATGGTGCATAAAGTGCGGACGTAAAGCATTTAAACGTCGTACAACTTCTTTTTGTTCCACTGGCAACATGCTATGTACATAAGCAATGGCTTGACCATTGACATCACTGAGCTCAAACCGAGTCAAACTCATGCCTAACAGCATAGGGT
>JALSZC010000197.1 GCA_027059605.1 Ghiorsea sp.
GGTCTGGGCTGTACCACCCAATGTTGCGGCGCTAGTTATTGCCCCATCTGGCAAGTTTATTTTATTTGTTGTTATCGCATTCACTAAAATATCAAATGAACCGACGCCAAATAAGTCATTAAACGTATCTTCAAGCAGCTTAACATCTGATTGCATTGCCGCCTTGATGGACTCACCATTATTCATGGTATGCGTTGGTATTTCTGTTTTAATTGACATTATATAATCACCTCAATAAGTCTTCCTTTGCCAGCGGCACCATCGCCGCCATTAAGATTGGGTTGTTGGTTGATGTGTACGCCGCCTGCAATGCCTGATTCAGCAACACAAAGCAGCGTGCCACCGCCACCTGCGCCACCTTTGCCCGGTTGAAATGTATGGGTGTAGAAATCGTTACAACCAAGGACTTCATACTCAATTCTGCCACTGTTAATTGCAGCAGGCTGCACGCCATCACCACCGCTCAAATCAAGGGTTGCCCCTGCTTCCACAAGCACTCGCCGCCCAATAAGCGCCAGCCCTGCACCGCCATAACCACCTTGCCCACCATACAGCGTTGATGAAGGGGTCAACGAACCAATTTTACCCTGCGCATACCCATTTTGGATTGCCCATGCAGCAGGGTAAATAAGTTTGCCAGTCGCTGAATTATCAATGCCATTTGCACCATACCCACCCAAAGCACCTGATAAGGTTGTGGGGAACCCACCAAGCAAGGTCACCTTTCCATTGGCATCTGTTGTTTGGGTGATAATATCAATCGGCTGCCCATCAATGGAGCCGCCTGGGATACCTGATTTGGTTACTGATGTGTATGTGATACCGGCTCTTTGCTCACAATGAAACCAAACTTGTACACCCTCTTCCCAAACAGTCTGAAAATAACCATCGCCACCTGCACCGCCTTGTGAGCTAAAACCTGACCACGAATTGCTATTGCCTTTGCCGTTGATGCGCGCTGTAGATGCAACGGTTAAAATACCCGAGCAAAAAATGCGCACCGTGCCCTTGATGGTCCAATTGCCTGTGATGGTGGCATCGCCAACATAATAATAATCACCTTCCTGAAATGTTTTGGTGGCAGCTAAATCAGCAGCGGTTAATGCTGTGCCTGTGCTGCCATTCAAAAATGCGCTATCGAGATAGCCCGATACCTTGCGAAAATTGGTGACACTCGCTGGCTCTGGCTGGGCAATCAAATCAAAACGCACCGTGCCGTCTTTGGGTGATTCTGATCTATTAATAATTTCAAAACGGCGATTCAAATTTTGACCAGTGAAAGCATCGTGCGATGGCAACTTCACCCGAACAATATCACCAAGCTCCCATGCACCACATTTGGGAAGGCAGGTCACTTGAATGTGCATAGGTGGTCTTGCGTATCGAGCCAGAACCCGAGAAATACGACCAAACATCACATTCAGTCCATTGGTATCCGAGGCAATAATACCATCACTACTCATCTTGAATGAGCGACCCTTGCCATGCTTCATGTAGGCAGGCTCATCGAGGAATAGCGAAGCACGACTAAACTTGCCGCCAATTTTTGGTTGCCTGTCGTATTCCAAAGTTGCAGATGTCATCAAATCACCTTTGCGCAAAATGGTCAATTTCCCCCAACTGACAGCCAAATCGGTATCCAGCACCATGCGCCTATAATCACCGTTTGACACCTCGTCCGCACCAATGCCCACGCCAATATCCGCATCAGCCAAATCATTAAACTTACGCACACCGAGACGACCATCGTTCTTCACCCGCATAAACAAACCCAACGGCTGCATGATTTCACGCTCAACAAATAATTTGCCATCAGTGCCTTTGTTCATCCAGAACTCAAACGGGCTTTGTGCAGTTCCCGAACTTTGCTTGACACTTGCCCATTCAAACTCATCAATATGTGATGTGATGCCCATGCCACAATGCCAATCGGCTGGCACATAATCATACACTGTGCTTCTGTAGTATCCCCATGTGATGTAACTGGTCAGATACCCACCAGCCACACCGTTCAAATCAATCGGTGCAGGATCACCTGTAGGAACCAAAACACTGCGCGGATCATCGTATTGGCTTAGCGTGGCGTACAAATTCAAGTCGAAGCCATTATCACTCCAATATCGATCCCACTCTCCCCATACTGAACCAACCTGATGCGTATTTTTTACACCCGTTAGAACCTGTATTGCAATATCCAATGGGTCACCGTACAAACGAACAACGGCACTTACTTCATCATTCAAGGCGTGAGTTGTGGCGATAGTGTTGGCAGCGGCTCGAACTACAGTGAAATCAATCTGCAGAGCAAGCTCATTGCGTGTAACAACTTTCATGATTTCATCACCTATTTTTAAGTGGCTGAAATCAGTAACAAACGGAAATGCGCCTGCATCAATATTACCCACACTTAATGTTATTTGCGTGGCATCCATTGCCGTAATC
>JALSZC010000198.1 GCA_027059605.1 Ghiorsea sp.
CTCAGGGACATTTTCTTTGAGGTAAAACAACGAAGAAAGTGAATATTTTCTAAATGCTTTTGCCTAAGGTGCACCATGTACGACTTGCGTCATATCTTCATCGATTTCAACTGCTCGCCAACGCCTATGCATCCAAAGCCACTGTTCAGGGTTTTCTTTAATCACCTTATCAAAGCTTTTGCATGCGGCTGTCATAATCAGAATTTCATTGGTGGCTCTATCATCACTCAGCTCTGGGCAAGGCACATCCCAAAATTTGAGGGTAAACTTAAAATCACCATCCTTTCGCACCAATGCCATGCCAATCATAGGTGCGCCTTTGGCAACAAAGGGAGCTGGCAGATGGCTGGTGCTAGCGATATGCCCTAAAAATGGCACTTTAATACCATTACCTGCACCCATGTGTTGATCTAGGGCGGATACAATGCAGTGATTGTTTTTCAAGGCTTTAAGCAACCAGCGTACACCTGTGTTTCTTGAATAAAGATTGGTACCAAAACGTGAACGTGATGCCAAAGTATAAGCATCCAATGGTTTTTGATTGAGTTGGCGGTAAATCATCGATGTTGGGTGCCCCATCATGGCAGGCATCAAACCCATCAACTCCCAATTACTGAAATGGGATGCCAATAAAAACACACCTTTTTGCTTGGCAAGCGCATTGGTCAACACTTCTTTGCCTTCAATCTCTACATGGTCAAGCAAATCATCCGCACTGGCAGAAAACACATAAGGGATTTCCATAAGCGTGCGACCCATTTGTTTAAATGCTTTTTTAGCAATCTTAGCTCGCTCTTTTTTAGGCTTTTCGGGAAACACACGAGCAAGATTACGCAGCGCAATATCTCGGTGTCGTTTATCTAACGTATAATACAACCAACCCAAAGCATCACCCAAACCATGCATGATGGGTATAGGCACTTTGGCAAGTGCGCCAAAGAGTAGGCGCGTCCAAGCAGGTGCTTTGACAGCTTCTTTTGCAGTTTTATCTGCCATTAGTCAGCGAGTTGCTTCGCCTCATCAATCAACATCACTGGAATATCATCACGAATAGGGTATTCCAACTTGCATTTATCACAGGTTAAACCCGTTTTATCGGCATTGTACTGCACATCACCTTTACATTTAGGACAAGCTAAAATCTCAAACAAACCTTGGTCAATCATGAAAAACTCCATTAAACACTAACATATATGCCGCAAGCATAACCTTGATAGCGGCATACGAAAACAAAAACAAACATGATGATTGCAGCATAAAGAAGCCTGCCTATACTTGCGCCAGCTTTACTCCTATTTTTTATACAAAGGTGGTTTTTGATGTACGACTTTATTTCTCAAGGCGGCACAGTGATGTACATCCTGATTGCCACTTCGCTTCTTTCACTCACCATTATTTTTGAGCGACTGTGGAGCCTTCGTTCATCCGTTGTCATTCCCGTTAAAAAGATTAAACAAATTGAAGATGCAGTGCGTGAAGGCAATGTTGACCAAGCCTTAGAATTGTGTAAAAACAATAACACTGCCATGAGCCGCATCCTTTGGGTGGCGCTAAAAAATCGTGGTGTAAAGCGCAGTGTTATGAAAGAGATATTAGAAGAAGTGGGCAGACAAGAAATTGCTCACCTTGAGCGTTTTGTTGGTATTTTAGCATTGATTGCTGCCATTGCCCCGCTTTTGGGTTTATTGGGTACAGTCATTGGTATGATTGAAGTGTTTCAAGTGATTTCTGTTGAAGGTGTCGGCAAGGCTGATGTATTGGCATCAGGTATTTCTAAAGCACTGAACACCACTGCTGCAGGTATGTCGATTGCTATCCCTACACTGGTTGCATACCGCTTCTTTGAAGCCAAAATCAATCGTTATGTGGTTGATATTGAGCAACATGCCTTGTATTTCGTTGATTTGCTTAAAGGCGAACGTGAATGAATTTACGCCCAAGACAAAAACGCAGTGATTTAATTGTTGATTTAACACCCATGATTGATGTGGTGTTCCTCATGCTTATTTTTTTCATGGTTAGTACAAGTTTTACTGCCAACAACAGCATCAAACTGGATTTACCACAAAGCAAGTCGCAAGCCGCCAATAAAGAAGAAAAACAAGTGGTCATTAGCATCAAAGCCGATGGTCAACTTTATGTACAAGATGAGCGCGTCAAAGATGCCGACTTACGCCGCCGTATTCTAAACATCAGCAAAGGTGACCCAAATATGCGTGTGGTGATTCGTGCTGATGCCAATGCCAAGCATAAACGACTGGTGTATGCCTTAGACACCATTCGTGAGTTGGGCATGGGTAAAGTTGGTATTGCCACCGTACCTTTAGGCGGAAAATAAGATGAGAGTTGTACAAAAATTTGGTGGCACTTCAGTGGGTTCTGTAGAACGCATCCAAGCCACTGCCAAAATCGTCAAACATGAATTAGATAACGGT
>JALSZC010000199.1 GCA_027059605.1 Ghiorsea sp.
TCCACTCGCTTGGTTCATCCATTGCTCGCCACGCTTTATTGATGCTTTCAGCAAAGCCCAAAGCCAGCCAGTTGCCCATGGCGGTTGCAGTTGTGAAGTCACCTTCTTTGCCAAAGATGCGCTCGCTTTCATAATAACCAAGCTTAGGTTGATAAAGGGCTGCCTGCATCCAATCGTGAAAAGAGATTGCGCCACCATTGACCTGCATAAGTCCAAGGATATGCTCAGTGAGTGCGTAAAGGCGTTGATGTTCATTATTCATGGTAATATTCTCTTTTTTGGGCTAAAATGCGGCACACTTAATTTCTCGGGGAGAACTGTAATATGCCAACAACACTTAGTCGAATCGCAAGCGAAGGAAAACATGGACATGACATGATGCCAATCATTCAAGGCGTGGGTCGTGCGGCGATTGAAATCTCTGCTTTATTGCGCGGTGCTGTATTCCGTGGTGCTTTGGGTGCTGCTGGTGCGGAAAATGTACAAGGTGAAGAGCAACAAGTATTGGATGTGTTATCTGATAATATTTTCTTAGAAGAAATGCGTTCTACTGGTTTTGTGTGTGCTGTTGGTTCCGAAGAGCAAGAAGAATTGTTGGTCATTGAAGAATATGCCGATGCCGACTATTTGGTATTGGTTGACCCACTGGATGGCTCATCAAACTTAGATGTGGATGGTCCAGTAGGCACAATCTTTTCAATCGTAAAACGTAAATCAGCCAATTCTGAACGTCCGCATGTATCAGATACATTACAAGCTGGTTCAGAAGTGATTGCAGCAGGTTATGTGCTTTATGGTCCATCAACCATGTTGGTGTATTCTGTGGGTGAAGGTACACACGGTTTCACATTCAACCCAACATCAGCGCGCTTTGAATTAAGCCACGATAATATCCGTATCCCTGAAACAGGTGGTTATTATTCAGTGAATGAATCCAATGCTGACCAGTGGTTGGATGGCATGGGTGAAAAATTAGAAAACCTTAAACAAGATACAGGTCTTGGTATGCGTTATGTGGGTGCCATGGTGGCTGATGTGCATCGTACGCTTTTGAAAGGCGGTGTATTCTTATACCCAGCCGATGGTAAAAACACCACGGGTAAACTTCGCTTATTGTATGAAGCAATTCCTATGGGTTTTGTGATGGAGCAAGCGGGTGGTAAGTCGATGAGTAAAGATATGCTTGTGTCTGAAGTGCAGCCTGAAGCCTTGCATCAACGTGTGCCAGTATATCTAGGCTCAAAAACATACGTTGACGGTTTATTGAAAGGCTAAAATGCTTGATTCCGTCGTTTCTCACTTTTGCAGTAGCGCTGCTACAGCTTCAAGTTCGAGCCTAGGACTAAAGCATTTTATCGCTCAATAAACATAACTACTGATGAAAGATAGTTTTCAACAGGTTTATTTAAGGGAAATCGGTGTGCAAACGCCGATTTCTTTGTTTGTGGATGTTTCAAAGCAAGCAAGCTCAGAAAACAAAACAGTTGAAGAAGTTTCAAAACCAGAGGTGTATACAAAATCTGTTCAAGAAGCTGCTATCACAGTTGCTGAAGTGGCAGAGCCTGTTCAAATGCCAAGCATTGAACCCGATTTGTCCAATATTGAAGGTTTGGATGCTTTACAAATACAAACAGAAGCTTGTGTAAGTTGTGATTTGGCGAAATCACGAAATAAAGTGGTGTTTGGCAGTGGTAATCAGCAGGCTGACTTGGTATTTATTGGTGATGCACCCAGCCGTGAAGATGATGTTGCAGGGCAGCCCATTATTGGCTCTGCAGGGCAGTTGTTTGGTCGTATGTTAGCCTCAGTTGGTTTGGATAGAGATAGTATATATGTGATGAATGGTGTGAAATGTCGTCCACTGCATGGGCGCACTCCCAAACCTGAAGAATTTGCAGCTTGTGAACAATGGTTGGTTCATCAGCTTGATATGTTGCAACCCAAATTAATTTGTATGCTAGGCAGAGTAGTAGCGCACACCTTGCTAAAGAATGAAGTATCCCTTGCCGATTTAAGGGCGGGGGAGTTCGATTTCAGAGGTATTCCCGTATTGGTGATTGACCACCCATCCTATTTGCTGCGCTCGCAACAACATAAACGCCGTGCATGGGCAGATTTGAACCGCTTGAAAACCTACTACCAAACACTTATATAGTTGAAATGCGTGAAGTGATTGCGCCAAGCTTGCTGGCGTGTAAACTTCCTCGCTCACCCATAAGGGGGCGACATGGTTTCGACAGAGATTCTGAACCCTTAGGTGCATGTCGGGTAGGTACGCCCGTTACCCAGGCCAATTTGCAATAATTGCAAACGACGAAGTAGAACTAGCTTACGCTGCGTAAGTTACCCTGCTCTTGAGTTGTCCATCGCTTGAGAATCCAGGGTCAAACAGATGGAATCGCTATTTGGGAAGTGGAGACTCGTGCTTGCCAA
>JALSZC010000200.1 GCA_027059605.1 Ghiorsea sp.
CTCTTGTTGTATTTGCTCAAAATAAGCACGTACCCCTTCTTTTTCAGCAGGCACTTCTGCAAAACCTTGCAACAATGCTTTAAGGTACATGCCTGTACCACCGACAATAATAGGTACTTTTCCTTGCTGGTTTTCTTGTCCAATGATTTGAAGTGCTTTATCTGCCCAAATTTGAGCATTCCAAATATTTGATACATCAGTGCAGTCAATCAACGCATGTCGAACACGCGCCTGCTCTTCCTTACTGGCTTTGGATGTACCAATATCTAAGCCTTGATACACCTGCATGGAGTCGCAAGAAATGAGGCATATATCTCTTGGCTCAGCGAGTGCTAAAGCCAATGCGGATTTACCCGTTCCTGTGGCTCCCATCAAAGCAACAGCCTTGAGAGGTGCTTGTTTGAACATATAATTAATCTCTAAAGTTGGTAAAATGCAATGGTCGATCTGCTTCCATTTGCCGAACCAATGCCATGGCAGCTTGCAAATCGTCTCGTTTTTTACCTGTCACACGGACTTGTTCGCCTTGGATTGCAGCTTGTACCTTCATTTTTTCTTGTTTAATCAGTTTAACAATTTTTTTAGCAAGCTCTTTATCAATGCCTTGTTTAATCGTTAAAACTTGGCGCTTGGTATCACCTGAAGCATTCTCGGGGTCACCATATTCCAATGATTTGGCATCCAGCTTTCGCCTTACCATTTTCGCCCGCAGTATTTCACATACCGTATTCAAGTTATTCACATCATCGCCTGTAAGTTTAATCACACCATCAGCTAACTCTATACTGGCTTTACTATGCTTAAAGTCATAACGTGTAGCAATTTCTTTTTTCACTTGATTAACAGCATTATCCATTTCTTGCATATCTATTTCACATACAATATCAAAACTTGGCATTCAATTCTCAACCTCTCTAAACTTGGGTGTCGCGCCCCATACGCATAACAAAATCTTCTTGTTTGACAGCATTTGCCAATGCTTCTTCATATTCTATCAAGTTTTTATGCACCAGTTGCTCCAAATGTTGATCAAAAGACTGGCTACCATAAATTGTTGTACCCTCTTCCATAGCTTTGGGTATATCAGAAAAGCGATTTTCCAAGATAAAGTGACGAACCACAGAGTTACAAATCAATATTTCTAATGCTGGCGTACGTCCTTTCCCATCGGGCGTTGGTAATAACTTTTGCACAATAATGGCTTTTAAGTTTTGCCCAATGCGCTCACGAATAGCATCTTGTTCATCCAAACCAAATGCTGACATCAAACGCTGAATGGTACCCACGGCTGTGGTTGCATGCACAGTTGCCATCACGAGGTGTCCTGTTTCTGAAGCCTGCAATGCCAACTGAATCACTTCTCTATCACGTGCTTCACCGGCTACAATCACATCAGGTGCCTCACGCAAAGCATCTGACAAACCTTCTGCGTAAGTGGATACATCTTCACCCAATTGACGCTGGCATACAGTTCCCTTTTGCGCTGTGCTATAGCGGAACTCCATAGGGTCTTCAATGGTAATCACATGTACAGGTCGGTGGGTAATGATATGCTGCAACATCGTTGCCATGGTTGTACTTTTACCAGATCCTGTTGCTCCAGCAATAATTACTAGCCCATTCCGGTTATCGGATATTTCACGAATCACAGGGGGGAGGTGCAATTGGTCAAAGGTGGGTATTTTAGTTGGGATAATTCTTGCAACCAAGCCGAAATTGCCATTGGTTTTCATCATATGCACACGAAAGTGCGCCACATTTTCTAATGAATAGTGAAAATCTAAACTTTTGTGTTCTTCAATATCAATGGGAATATGGTGATCCCGCAACATGTGTAATATCATTGATTTTACTTGGTCACGATTTTGCACAGGTACTTGATCGGGAGAAACCGTCACGACTGAACCATGGATACGCATACGCACTCTATCATCTGTACGAATAATCAAGTCGGATGCACCATTTTTATTGGATGCTAAGAGTAAATCATCAATCACATGCCATTCACTCATACTTACTCCTAACCCTCAACAACATTAAATCGACAACCCACTATCACCGCCCGTAAGCTGATCAATGGGGTTGGTTTCATCATCTGAAGCCTCTAACCTATTCATCTTCATTTTTAAACGTAAGTCATTAGCAGCATCAGCATTTCTTAATGCTTCATCTTCACTGATACGTCCATCTTTCCATAACTTAAGCAAGGCTTGGTCAAAGGTGTTCATACCATAGTTTGCTCCTGCTTCCATGGTTTCCTTAATGCCTATAATATCCCACTTGCCAATTTGGTCAGCAACACGAGCTGTATTGATGAGTGTTTCAATAGCAACAGTACGACCACCATCGACCGTGCGCACCAAACGCTGTGACAAAATTGCTTTCATATTCATCGCAAGGTTTAGTTGTACTTGGGTGTGCATTTCTTCAGG
>JALSZC010000201.1 GCA_027059605.1 Ghiorsea sp.
TACTTTCATGGTTTTCTAATGTGCCTGATGAAAGTTTATACATCAGCGCATTGACCATTGGTGAAATTCGTAAGGGTGTAGAAGGTGTGCCTGATGCAAGGCGCAAAGAGAAGTTAAGAGTATGGTTGGAGCATGAACTGCCTGAATGGTTTGGTAAGCGTGTATTAAGTATTGATGGTGATGTTGCAGAGCGGTGGGGAAGGCTACAAGCACAAGCTAAACGACCCGTGCCAGCCATTGATAGTCTTCTTGCAGCAACAGCCTTGCATCATGAATTACGCATGGTGACACGAAATGAAAAAGACTTTGATTATCAAGGGCTAGAAATAATTAACCCGTGGAACATTTGATATGAGACGAATGGTATGCTCAGAAAAAAGTATTGAACTTCCCCTTCTTCGCTTTTTTGATGAAAGTGTCTTGAGAAAGTTGGTTATCACAATAAATTTGGGCTACTACTTTATACTGGTAGAGGAGAGGGAACTAAAATGAACTTACATCAGGTTTTAGGTCATGTGAACCAAATTGAGAAATCAAAGTTTATCAATTGTTTAGATAAAGTGTCTTCGGAAGCAATAGATAAAGATAAAGATTTAGCTCAAAGAGTCGCAAATATAGATGGGCAATTACGAACAGCATCAGGCAGTGAAATAACCCACCTTTTCTCTGCAGCATCTAAACATTTTGAGATTTTTGTACGAGACCAAATATCACTAGGGGGACCACAGGTTTCTTTACTCGTGAATATTTTATCAAGAGATGGTAATAGCGTGGCTCGGATTTCTTGGATAGAGAGGTTATACTCAAACGAGCATAAAAGGATGGATAAACTTTCAAAAGAAATATTGAAGGAGATAAAAGACGCTGAAAACAGTAATGACTTTAATTGTAGGAGCTTAAGGTTATTAATTTATAAAGACTGTTTTGAATCCGCTTATAATAATGATTTAAGGCAAAATAGAGAGCAGAAGGTTTCTGATGATGAAAGAATAATCTTAAATATGCTTTCTAATCGTTTAGGTATTACTAAAGATGAAACTTTCGCAATCGAGAACCTAATATGTCCTGTCTCTAAAAATGATGTTCAATTAGCACTTAACTTTTTAAGGGAGATAGGTGTTATTTTTGTTAAACGTAAGCAAGAAGTGTTGCTGCCTGATGAGATTTTTTCACTTTTACATAGGATACAAAATAAAGAGTTAAGTGATAAGTATTCAATAAGAGTCCTTCGTTCTTTAAGTGATGCTGAGTTATCAAATGTTTTACGGGCATATGGTCAAAAAATACGTGGTGTATCCAGGCAGGATAAAATTTCATTTGTCATTCATTCGGGTGTTTCAATTAGAAATGTATTGTTAAAAGATATGTTTGAGAATAATGCTACACAAAATACTAGAAAAGAAAGGTTAAAGGGACTTATTGAAGAACTGGGTATTAACACTCCTAGATTAGGCACAACCCTTGATGACCGTATTGATATTATAATTAACAGCTTGAAAACTTGTTCTAAATCAGAAATGGATTCGTTAAGTACAAGTGGGTTTAATGAGTTAATCTCTTTTCTGTCGGAAGCAGATTTATCTTTTTTAAAAAAGGTGCAAGAAGACTTTGAAATTGAGAACAATGAAGTTTTAGATGCAGACCGATTAAGGGTGTTAGGTATATCTCCTGTAGACATATTATACGTTTTTACCAATGAAGATATTAGAAAAATTCGTGATAAAAAGGGTCTATCAAAAAGAGGGAACCCTAGGACTGTTATTTTAGAATGTTTTGCGAGTGCAAATGATAAATTAATAGAAAACTATGAATTACTTGCTACTAGAAATTTGGCGGCTTTACATGCGGAAGGCATAAATATTAGAGAAGCTGATTTAGGGCAAAAGTTTGAGGAAATTACAAAGGCAATATTAGAGCAATTAGGACTTAATATTGATGAAGATAAACGCAAGCAAATAAATACAGCAAAAGATAAAGCTGATATTATTATTTCTCTCAGCGATGATGATGTTATTATTGGTGAGGCTAAGTCTTATAAAAATGGTGATTTCTCTAAATATTCTTCAACATCAAGGCAAGTGAAAGCATATGTTAAGCGTTGCGAGGCTAATAATATGCGTGTTGCTCAAGTGCTGATAGTTGCACCTAAGTTTTCTCAAGATTTTATAGAATCTGCTGAGATGGATGCGGATATTAATATTTCATTACTGGAAGCGGGCGGGTTAAAGAAAATTTTAGATGCCTATAAAACACGTCGAAACCCTAAATTTTCAGCAAATTTACTATCTAAGGGAGGGTTGTTAAAAGCAGACCTCATAGCAAAAACAATTTGAATTATTTTAGAAAAGAAGTGCTTGTAGTTTCGGGGGCGCATACATAATTCTTTAAAAGAATGCTCCCGTTAACTCGTCATTCCCGCGCCA
>JALSZC010000202.1 GCA_027059605.1 Ghiorsea sp.
AATAAAGAATGAAACACCTTTTCAGCCTGTTTAATCAACACCTTTTCTACATCATCACGCTCTATATCTAATCCCAGTTCAGCCAATGATGTCACGGGTGCATCCTGCATACCACATGGCACAATGCCTTTAAAATGGTTTAAGTTGGGGTTGATATTTAAGGCAATACCATGCCATACCACCCAACGCCTACAACGCACACCAGCAGCAGCTATTTTCAAGCCATCTACCCATACACCAATACCCCGTGAGTCTCGCTCTGAATCCACACCCAAATCTGCCAATGTGCGTATAATCATTTCTTCTAAACGCCAAATATGTTGATGTAAGTCTTGCTCTTGGCTTAAGTTTGCCACCACATAACATAACAACTGCCCAGGACCATGATAAGTTACTTCACCACCGCGACCAGTTTGAAATACGTCAATAATATCACCATCCACTTCTCGGGTTAATACATCTTTTGGTACACCTGAAGTGCCCAAAGTATAAGTTGGTGGGTGTTCGGTAAGTATCAATTGAAACCGACCATTGCCAGCGAGCATGGCATCACGCAAAGCTTCCTGCTCGGCCATGGCATCTGGAAAATATTGTTGTTGATGCCGAATGATATGTTGTTGCTCAAAACTCATCTTGGCAAAGCCTGCACAAACCTAATGATTGTACAACACCAAGGAAATTTTATTCTCTGTGGAGTACAGGAAAATAGACTTTGAATAAGCTACCCATGTTTGGACCCGTTTTCACATGGATTCTACCATCGTGTTTTTTTATTACCCGCAATGCCCGTGCCAAACTCATGCCTTTAGCTTCTGGTTTGGTTGAAAAATTAGGCTCAAAAATATGTTTTTGTGTTTCCTCATCCATACCAATACCATTATCTTGTACAGATAACATCACATATTCTTCATTCAAGCCTGTGCTTTTATGTTTTAACATGGTTGTGCGCACATAAACCGTAATGCTGTCACCCTCTTTTGTCGCTTCAATAGCATTATCCATCATGCAGGATAATAGTTTTAAAACTTGCTGTTTATCACCCATACACATGGGTAAATTTTTCATAATATCATAGGTGAATACCCTTGGTTTATCCACAAACACACGCTCATATTGTTGCATGACTGACAGTGCCAAATCAGCCAAAGAAAAAGGTTGGAATGCCTCAATATTAGCAGAGTTTTTATCGTTGGTTATAAATGTTTGTGCGGGTTTATTTTTAGGGCTAGTTTTGAGTATTTCATACTGATTTGTATCAGCTAGCACATTGGGGTAAACACAAAGCATCAACACTTGTTGTTCAGGCAAATATTCTGCATTGATAAGTGCTGATAACAATGCGCCATGTTGATGTTTTAACTCTGCTTTATAATGATGCACCACGCCTTGCTCTTTTACCTGCTTAAGAAAAGATTGCTGTGCGGCCGTATCCATCCAAAGTGCTTGCATATCCATCAATAATAAGCTGTTTTTATTGTAGCCAAACATGGCAGCAAAGGTTGAATTGGTTTCTAAGAAATGCCCGTGCTGGTCAAGAGCTGCATATCCACAGTCTATCAATTCAAGCAGATTACTGCTAGGCGTTGAGAAGGTGTTGTGAGCCATGGCTTTGACCCAAAATTAGGTAAGCTAAAGTGAATCTATCGTTATATTTCACATCACACATAAAAATCAGTATAGCAGCTTATGCAAATAATTTCTAGTTGGTCTCTACAAAAAAACACAGGTTTTCCCCGTAATTATTGTGTTGGCAATGCTTTTGCTTTAATTTCGCATGAGAATTGCGGAGGAAGCATGTCCATATCACCACTATTGCTGATAACATTACTGTTTGGATTTCATATATCGGCACTTGCCACGGAAGATATAAGCTTGGATAGGCTGATGTTATTGCATGATATTTTGCCTGAACAATCCTTACGCATCGACAACCATTTATCACAGTCATCAAACACCAATCAACAAGAAAAAACTAATGTTTCTCAACATCAGACACCTCAAATAGCACTGCCCTATCGCGTATTGATTGATGTGCGTAGCAACCACTCTGATGGTGCGCACGATTTTGACATGTTGATTTCACTAGCTAAGAAACGTCATTTGGATGCCATCGCCTTTACAGAACATGACCGATATAGTATTCGTTTCGGCATTGACCCTGTACCTCATATTTTGGGTTATAGCCAAGAGCATCCCTCTTTATATCAAACGGGTATTGATAACTTTTTCACTGATTTAAAGCGTGTTCAGCAGCAGTCGAATATCACGGTATTTGCAGGCACTGAATCTACCCCAGGTTATGATTGGCAAGGCATACCCTTCAAAAACTTAAGCTTGCATAATGCTGAAAAACATTTGATTACATTGGGGGTTAAAACACCTGAGAATATTACCCAACTAAGCAGTTACACCTTAGAATATG
>JALSZC010000203.1 GCA_027059605.1 Ghiorsea sp.
CTAAAATTACCGTTTCCAACCAACGAATCGCATTGATGTCCAAGTTGTTGGTTGGCTCATCCAGCAGGATGATTTCAGGGTCACCAAACAAGGCTTGCGCCAAAAGTACGCGCAATTTCAAGCCCGGCGCAATCGACTTCATTTTTTCATAGTGCAACTCAATCGGCACATTCATGCTCAACAATAAATCGCCAGCATTGGCATCCGCGCTATACCCATCCATCTCAGCAAACTCAGCTTCCAAATCGCCAGCCCGCATGCCATCTTCTTCGCTCATTTCAGGCAGCGCATAAATCGCATCTTTTTCTTCTTTGATTTTCCACAGCTCTTCATGACCCATCATCACAGTATCAAGCACGCTAAACTCTTCAAAAGCAAAGTGGTCTTGGCGCAGCTTACCAATGCGTTGATGCTCGCCAATTTGAACAGAACCTGCCGTTGGCACCAAATCACCACCCAAAATCTTCATAAACGTTGATTTTCCGCAGCCATTGGCTCCAATCAAACCATAGCGATTGTTGTCGCCAAATTTGACCGTCACATTTTCAAACAGGGGCTTTTGCCCAAATTGCATTGTAATACCAGTGGTAGAAATCATTGTGATACCGTAAAACCTAAAGATTAGCTTGTTGCTTAGAAAGACTATAAAGCTGAAAGTCGGCGGACTTTAGGCATACGGCTAGGATATACAAGCATTGCCTACGCATCGCCTTTACAAAGCAATGCTTCTGTCTATGTTATCGAATGTTAGGGGTGTGAATATGGTCGATTCATCGCATCGTTATTCATTTCAATCCTGTTTTAGGCTGAATTGCGATATTTACGACTTTTGTTCCACTTATGTATGATAAATATGAGGGCTACCATTCCTTAGATTGGGATTTGTTATATACTTTACTAGTTTTGGGAGTAATTAATGTTACCTAAGCATGGAAACAAGAAGTTTCAGTGTCCGCACTGTAATACCGTTGCTAGCCAAGAGTGGTTTACAGCGAATAATGCTGGAAGCACTGTACTGACTATAGTTCAACATCTGTATTTGAATTACAGACCAAGTATTACTGATTACGTTCAAGAAAACATCGCCAATTTCTTAGAAAAAATTAACGGTGAGTTCCAAAAGAATTTTTATGACCTTGTACCTAAAGGTTTTTCAGTGGCAACTTGCTCTTCATGCGGAGACTTTACGCTGTGGGTAAATAAAGAAATTGTTTACCCTAAGAGAACCTCACTACCACCGCCGAATAATGACTTGAATGAAGATATAAAAGATCTTTATCTCGAGGCTTCATCAATTCTGAACGATTCGCCTAAAGGCGCAACTGCTCTATTGCGATTGGCTCTTCAGAAACTATTGGATCAAGTGGGAAAAAACGGAAAAAACATTAATAATGATATAAAGGAGTTGGTAGCAGAGGGTATGAGTCCTAAAATTCAGCAAGCTTTGGACTTACTAAGAGTAATAGGAAATAATGCTGTTCATCCAGGGCAAATAAATTTAGATGATAATACCGAAATTGCTCAAAAGCTATTTGGTATCTTAAACTTTATCGCTGAAGAGCTTATAACCAAACCAAGAGAGTTAGAAGAACTTTACGCTGATTTGATTCCACCTGACACACAAGTTCATATTAAACAACGCGATGGCACATAACAAAGGCTGCCAAGAACAAACCTGCGCTGTACTTCGCTGCCGCACATGAAAAATATTAGCCGCTAAAAAGTGCCGCCATTCCAACCAAACATAGCGCGTTCAGGTGCTGCAAACTCAATATAAATTCGGGCGGTCTCAATGCCGCATTGCGCATTGAGGAAGCTGCATATTTGTTGAGAAATATCTGCTGTTTGTGCGGTGGATAAACCAAGGCTTTTGAGGGTGCAAAAGGCGAGCGGTTCAGTTGTGCCAGCAAAGCTCATGCTTTGATTATCATAAAGCTGCACCATCACATAACTTTCAGGTTTGCCAAGCGCAGATGCCACCAAGCTTGATGCTTGGCTTAAGAAATCCGCCTTATCTTCAAGGCAAACATTGGTGTTAACCTGAAAAACTGGCATAAAGCTTTACCCAAGCCCTACATGGTTTTTGAAAGCTGTAATCGTGTTCGCCAAAAGCATGGTGATGGTCATAGGGCCAACGCCACCTGGTACGGGGGTAATCCAGCCTGCATGTTTGGATGCAGCTTCAAAATCCACATCACCTGTGAGCGAGCCATCTTCCAAGCGGTGGATGCCCACATCAATCACGACTGCACCCTCTTTAATCCATTCGCCTTTGATTAAGCCTTGTTTACCAGCTGCTGCAACCACAATATCTGCTCTTTCAATATGTGGCTGTAAATTTTCTGTAAAGCGATGGCATACTGTGACTGTAGCCCCTGCAAGCAATAGCTCCAAAGCCATTGGGCGACCCACAATATTGG
>JALSZC010000204.1 GCA_027059605.1 Ghiorsea sp.
CACTCCACTTGAGATTGGGCTTGAGCTTAAAAATAATGCTGAGTTTATCTTCAGAGATTTGCCATGATTCAGCAAGTTGACCAACCAAATTAAGATTTTTATCATATTTTAGCAGTGATAAATAAAGCTGTCCTGCAATTTCATGGCTGGATGCATCGCTAGCAATCATAGGAATAAGATTGGTAGCATCACCAATGCTGGCATCAATAAGGCGACCACCATGTGCAGGCTGATAATTTATTGCTTCAGCCTTAGCCTGTGTGGTTTGTGAAGTATTTGCTGTTTGCTCGTTGCTACATGCTGTCAAAGCAAGTAAAACAACAGTAATCATTAGCTTGGTCGATACCGAGCGACAATCCATAATTTATCTCCAGGGCGTAATAATTGATTGGCAGACATTTGATTGATGCGGGTGATAGCACGGGTAGAAGTGCCAAACTTTTTGGCAATCGTCCATAGCGAGTCGCCGCTGCGAACTTTGTAACGAATACGTCTACCTTTGGCAAGAAGAGGGTTGGCTTTGCTTGATGATGCCAAGATATTTCCCGATGCTGGTACTGTCATTGATTGACCAATCGATAATACACCTTTTTTAAACTTGGGGTTAAGTTGTTTAAGATGTTTGATGCTGGTGTGGTGCCTTTTGGCTAGCTTCCACAGCGAGTCTCCCGATTTAATTTTAATGGTAATATATTTGGGTTTGAAGATATTAGGGTTTTCAAGCAGGGCTTGTTCAAGACGGATGGCATTTTCTTTAGGCAAGTGAACGACAACATCGTGGTGAATATAATGTTGGTAATCAAAAGCGGGGTTCAAACGAAAGATTTCATGCTTGGCTAAACCTGAAACTTTTTCCATTTGGTTTAAGTCAATGGGGGCTGGAATATGCACATCTTGGGTTGTCAAAGCTTCTGAAAATTGTAGCTCTCCATCTTGCTCTAGGGCAATCATACCCAAGATTTGTTTCACATAGTGTTTGGTTTCGCCAGGGAAAGGCAGGGCATCCAGTCCCATATCTGGTGACCATGGCTTTTTGTTAAGCCTGCGTTGAACACCCCAAGGCCCTAGGTTGTATGCGCATATTGCAAGTGGCCAGCTATCAAAGCGTTTATAAAGTGATAAAAGATAGGTGGCGGCAGCTTTTGTACTGGACTCAATGTGTCTGCGTCCATCCAACCCGTTTTTATTGTGTGCGCCCAATGCTTTCGCTGTCTTAGGCATGAGTTGCCATAAACCAAAAGCACCTGCAGGTGATAATGCATAAGGGTTATAACCTGATTCAGCGACAGGAATATATAAAAGCTCACGAGGAGCATGCAGCTCATCCAATACTTGAATTACACGAAAGCGTACGCGGTGAGCGCGTTCATCAATACGTTGCCAAATCGGTGATAATGTACGTTTAGCTTCTGTTTTAACTTGTTCTATGTCTGTAGCAGAGAGACCTTGTAAAAAAACAGAAGGTGTTGGAGTAATCTTTTTTGCCTCTTCTTGAGGAGGTGGCGCAGATGTCTGCTTTTCAAGTGTAGTCAAGTGGCTTTTTTTGATTGGTGTGGTCGTTATATGCGGCTGATTGTTTGTAGCACAGCCAACAAGTGCGACAAAACAGATGCTAAACGTTGCCAAAGCCAACTTTGGTGTAGAGTTCAAATAAGTTAAAAGATACACAAGGCGCAACCTATCTATTTTTGCTTTGAGTGGAAGAGGGGATTCTCTTGATATTCTAGCGATGCTTTATTATTGTCTACCCCGATTTGAATGAGGATACCTATGGGAGGGTTTATGCTTCTTAAGCAGCAGCGGCAATTAATTGCTACTGGTCTTGTCACACAAGAGCAAATATCTGATGCCATGCAGGGGAGTGCTGGTAAAAAAGCAGGGCTTTTGTTGAGTTTGCTTTCGCAAGATGGTGTAGATGCTGATAAGGTTCTTCAAGCTTTGGCTAAAATATATAAAGTTCCGTTTGTTGATTTAGAGCACATTGAGATTGATGAAGGCTTAGCTGAGAAATGCTCGGAAGAACTATGCAATGAGTTTTGTTTTATCCCTGTGGCAATTAGCGCGGGGGAAATGATTATCGCGATTGCCGACCCTATGGATTATGCAGGTATGGATGTACTGCAGTTTAAACTTGGGCAGCGGGTACGGCCTCTTTTTTCTAACCCGCTTGATATTCAAAAGAAAATTAGAGATTTGTTCACAGATAGTGAAGGTGCTCTTAATGAGGTGATGTCTGACTTAGAAAGTACAGGTGGTGATATTCAAGCGTTATCTGAGGATGAAGAAAATAAGGCTGAAACAGATATTGCATCATTGAAAAAAGGTGCTGAAGGCTCACCAATTATCAAGCTTGTCAATGGCATTATTATGAAAGCCTTACAAATGGAAAGCTCAGATATTCATATTGAAGCAGGAGAAAAAGATAGTTTGGTTCGATTACGAGTGGATGGTCGGTTGCGCCCTGTGATGAAATTTCCTTCTGCTGCTCACCCTATGCTTGTTTCACGCATTAAAATTATGTCCAAGTTGGATATATCCAACATGAGAACGCCACAAGATGGTCGAACAAGGATAAGAATTAATAATAAGTCATTTGATATGCGTATTTCAACATTGCCATCTATGCATGGTGAAAAAGTAGTGATGCGTATTCTTGATAAATCAGGTTTATCATTATCTTTGGATGTGTTGGCGTTTGAGAAAAAGGCTGATGAGCGTATTCGAGAAGCCATTGCAAGACCTACAGGAGCAGTGCTGGTTACAGGACCAACGGGTTCAGGTAAAACGACAACACTTTATTCTTTTTTACACCATATTAATGATGAAGAAACCAATATTGTTACGGTGGAAGACCCTGTTGAGTTTCAAATTAAGGGTTTAAACCAAGTACAAGTGAATAGCAAGGCAGGTATGACGTTTGCTGCTGCACTGCGCTCGATTCTTCGCCAAGATCCTGATGTGGTGATGGTGGGTGAGATTCGAGATGAAGAAACTGCCCATATTGCTTTGCATGCTGCACAAACTGGGCATTTGGTGATGTCCACTTTACATACCAATGATGCACCTTCTACAGTGAGTCGTTTGGTGGAAATGGGGATTGACTCTGTCGCATTATCATCAAGCTTAAATATTATTGTGGCACAACGCTTGGCAAGGCGGTTGTGTTCAAAATGTAAAAAGAAAGTAAAACCTTCGGCTGAAATGATTGAAAAATATGATATGCCAGAAGATTTAGAGATTTATGAGCCTGTAGGTTGTGAAAAGTGTATGAACATTGGTTATAAAGGGCGATGTGGTGTACATGAAACACTTTATGTCAATGATAGGGTGCGCCAAGCTATTGCTAGAGCTGTTTCAGACCAAGAGTTGATGCAGGTTTGCCGTGAAGAAGGCATGTATGCTTTGTTTGAAGATGGTATGAACAAGGTGTTACAAGGTGTAACCAGTGTTGCAGAGGTGATGCGATTGTCGGTTGCACCTGAGGACTTTAGCTTTCAGGACAGGATTGACAGTGATGGAAACTTGATGTCTTTGGGGCAAGCCAACGAGGCGAGAGATCAAGGGCAGCTAACAACGAAGGAAAGTAGTGAGCGCAATACAATATTACTCATTGATGATTCCAAAAGTATCCGAAGTTTGGTTGGCTTTATTTTAAAATCTGAAGGGTTTGATATTGCTGAAGCCGAAGATGGCAGAAAAGGACTTGATTTGCTTAAGCAAGCTCTACCACAAGTGGCTTTGGTCATTGTAGATTATGATATGCCGAATATGAATGGTCCTGAGTTTGTACAAGAAGTTCGTAGGCAAAGTAAGTTTGATGATATTCCAGTTGTTATGTTAACATCACGGCATGATGAAGATGATGAAGTGCTGGGCTTAGACTCTGGTGCGGATGATTATATCATTAAACCTGTAGAACCTATGAAATTGCAAGCACGGGTTCGAAAAATTTTACAAATGTATGAACGGGTAAGACAAGCCCAGCAAAGGCAGGTGTAATGGCAGAACTAAATTTAGACAAACTTCAAGCAGCTAAGGATGCTACTGCAGGTGAACACTCTGAGTTGGTTGAGTATATGCGGGTTATCTTGAATAGTGAGACATTTCTTGTGCCTGTGGCTAGTGTGCTAAGCGTTATTAGACCGCAGCTACTAACGCCTGTGCCAATGGCTCCTGATCACTTGTTGGGCGTTACCAATGCGAGGGGGCAAATTTTTTGTATTATTGACCCTGGAAAAGCATTGCGCTTGCCCAATAAGCTGCAAGCTAAGACAAGTGATAGCCGCTTCTTGTTGTTGCGCCATGCTCGTGTACATTTGGGTGTATGGGTTGAAGAAGTCTTAGATTTGTTACGTGCATTGCCATCGGATGTTGAGGAAGCCAAGGAAAAAACGTATGTTCAGGGTGTTTTGCAGACAAAATATGGGACTTTACCGATTCTGCGCGTTGAAGCCTTGTTTGAATAAGGTTACGGTTTCCAGCCGTTAAGATAATTAGCAAGTGTTGATGAAGTTTGAAAATTGAAATGGAGTATAAAAATATGAGTGATGTTACGCAAGTTCAGGCAGAAGAGATTTTAGAAAGTACTGAACAAGAGGGAAACCAAACATCAGAAGCCCAAACAACAGAAAAAACCAAGATTAATATACGAACATTAGCGCGTCGAAATATGGTTTGGTCAATTCTGTTTTTTGCTGTGCTTGGTGCAACAGTGTTGTTTACATCCATTCAGGCATCCAAAAATATGGAATCATTAGCAACAATTTATGGTCACCAAGTTCAACTTGAGAAGTTTAGAGCAATCTTACCCAATATCCTTTTGCCACTAAACGATTATATTATGACAAAAAATGAAGGTGATGTACAAAAAATTAAACAAGCCAATATAGCCTTCCAAAACTTATATAAAGAAGTGTCTGCATTTTCAGGTTTATCAACAGAAGATAAGAAAGAGCTTAAAAGTGTAAAAGATTTGATGACAGAAGTGGAAAGTTTGGCAAATGATATTATTTCAGGTGCTATTCCTTTTGAACAAGCAGGTAGTATTGCCATTGTTGCGCAAAGCTTGGTATTTGTTGGACAAGATAAGGTGAATACGATTGCAACGCATATTAGTCAGGTGCTGAATCAAGAGGTGGTTGATAAAGAGGCTCAAATGGCATGGCTTACTTGGATTAATATTGGTGTGATTGTAGTCATTTTACTATTGTTGGTTTATTTAAGTCGTTTGTTTACGTCAAATATTACCAACCAAATTAGTAGTGCGGCACAAAATGTGGCGTTTTCGTCTGAAGATATTTTGATGTCTGTGGATAGACAAGCTACAGCATCCAATACCCAAGCAGATATTGTGGTGAATGTGACGGATGAATTGAGTAGTATGTCAAGCGCATCAAGTAAAATTGCCCAAACAGCAACCAGTGTTGAGCGTATTGCTTCAGCAACATCACATGCCGCCGAAGAAGGTGTGAAAGCGGTGAATGAAGCTATTGGTTACATGGATAAAATTCGTGAAGAGGTAACCTTGATTGCTGAGAAAGTGACGGATGCGGGTCAAAAAGCTGAGCAAATTCTTGAATCCGTTGATTCTATTCAGGAAATTGCTGATGAAACGCATCTATTGGCACTCAATGCTTCGATTGAATCTGCAGCCGCAGGTGAATTTGGTAAGCGCTTTGCCGTGGTTGCCAGTGAAGTACGCCGTTTATCTGAGCGTGCCCGTGAATTTACAGAGGAAATTCAAGTTGTGGTTGATGATGTGCATCAGTCAACCAGTGCATCGATTGAAGTAACTCAAGAAGGTCTAGAAGAAGTGGCAAAGGGTGTGGAAATTGCACGTCGTGCTGGTGTGGCACTTGAACGTATGCAGGATATGTCAGTGAAAACAAGTAAAGCGGTACATACGATTGCCCTGGCAACCAAGCAGCAGAGCGAAAGTAGTCAAGAGTTTGTGGATACCATGAAAGATATTTCTACGCTGCTGCAAGATTCTGCCGCACAGATGCAAAAGTCGCGTGATTCAGCAGGGAAGTTGAACATGGTTGCTGATGAATTGAAGAAATTTGTTTAAGTTCGCTGTTTAATTATAACCCATGGCTGATTTTGATTTATCGAATTTTCTAGCATCATTCTTTGATGAAGCAAGAGAGCGCTTAAGCTCTATTAATCAGGCCTTGGTTGCCTTTGAATCAGGTTCACTTGATGAAGCTGGTTTGGTTGCTATGCGTAGGGATGCGCATACCATTAAAGGCTCAGCATTGATGTTAGGCGTGAATGATATTGGTCGCATTGCCCATATTTTTGAGGATATGGTTGAAGCCCTTATTGAACATGGTGACTGGCAGCAACCTGTTGCATTACAATTTTTATATGATTTGCATGATTTGTTAGAGAAACGACTTGCTGAGACTGATAACCTCGAACCTATTGATACCAAGGAAGCTGAAATAAAGTTTACTGAGGTCATTGAAGCACTCAAACAAGGTGAAAAAAGCACAGCAGCAAAAGATAACTCCCAAGAAGATTTAGCAACTTCTTTGGTTAAGGAAGTAGAAGCTCTAAATTTAGCTGATACTCCAACATCTAAACCTGCTCATGACCAAGTCGATGTGAATATTGATGTGGATGATGAGTTCAGTTTAACCGATATTAATACACAATTGGCATCTGCCTTTCCTGAACCCAAAGAAGCTGGGCAAACCTCTACTGTAGATGAGCAGAACGAAGAAACTGTTTTTGATATAGCAATGCCTGTTTCGGACTCAGTCTTTAGACCTCAATCAGATTTTGATGATAAAAAAAGTACTGGTGAGCGAAAAAGTTCAGGGCGATTTTTACGTGTAGATGCAGAGCGTTTAGAAGCATTATCCCACCACATTATTGAAATGAGTACGGTACAAGGGCGCTATGGTCAACGCGACCAGAAGCTAAAAGAAGCACTGTTGGGGCTTCGCTTGCTTCGACGTGAATGGCAACAAATGCGTTTTAAATTTGCACAACAACCAAATATGGCAACATCATTAAAGATGATGGATGGTTTGCTTGAAGATCAGCTACGTAAGACACAGCAATTGATGGAAGAGTCAAGATTCCAGATGGAGCATCAAAGTTTAACGTTGAAGGAATTACGAGACCAAGTTTTAGCATTGATGTTACGACCATTGGACAGTGTGTTTGCAACCTTTCCTCGTGCTGTGCGTGATATTGCGAATAAAATTGGTAAACGCGTGCAGTTGGTTGTGGACGGTAAGTCTGTTGAAATGGATCAAGGTGTAGCCGAATCACTGGTTGAGCCATTGATTCATCTTTTGAATAATGCTGTAGCACATGGTATTGAAGATAGTGATGAGCGAAAACGTTTGGGTAAACCTGAAACTGGTCAGGTAACAATTATTGCTAGGCAAAATGGTAGTGAAGTGCAAATTGAGGTCATGGATGATGGTCGTGGTATTAACCCTGACTTTATTCGTAAAGCGGCTGTTGAACGTGGGGTCACTACGCAGGATGAAATTGATTTGATGGACTCTGCAGAAGTCTTAGAGCTTATTTTTCGCCCAGGTTTTTCAACATTAACTGAAGTGGATGAGTTGGCAGGTCGCGGTATTGGTATGAATATTGTGCAAGATGCTATTCGTAAGCTGACAGGTTCGATTAAAATTGATTCCCAAGTAGGGCAGGGTACACGGTTTATTATTTCAGTACCTATTAGTATTGCTGTACAAGAAGCATTGATGTTTAAGGTTGGTGGGCAGCGTTATGGTATGTTGACCCATCTGATTGAACAAGCCATTGTTTATAATGAAAAAGATATGATACGTGGCACTGCAGGAAAGCTTTTTTTAAATTATGATAATCACCAAGTACCTATCGTGGATTTGCGCCCTATGATGTATGGCAATGATATGAAACTATCGGATACTCCCTATATTATTGTTGCTGAACATATTGAAGGTTTTGTTGGTATTTTAGTTGATGAGTTGTTGGGTGATGGTGAAGTGGTAGTGCATGACTTAGACCCTTATATTAAGCGTTATCAACCGCAAGGCTTGATGGGCAATACCATTGTAGAAGATGGTTCAGTGATGATGCTTCTTGAGCCTTATGGCATCAAGGAAATGGGCAGAACCTCTCCAAATCAAGTGATTGATATTGAAGTGAAAGAAGAAGATAAATTACGCTTTAATGTGTTGCTGGTTGATGATTCGCTTATTGCTAGGGAAGTTGAAAAAAATATTTTTGAAAGCTTAGGTTTTGTAGTTGAAACAGCGATTGATGGTATGGATGCGCTGGAAAAATTAGAATCCTCAACATATGATATGATTGTAACGGACTTGGAAATGCCACGTTTGGATGGCTTTGGCTTAGTTCGCCAAATTCGTAATCAGCCCCAATATGAAGACTTGCCTATAATGGTAATTTCAACGCGTGAAAGTTCGGAAGACCGCTTGCGGGCACTTGAAGCTGGTGCAGATTCATATTTGGTTAAGCAACACCTTGATGCAGACTCCATTATTTCCACAGTCAAAGCGTTGGTTGGTCCTTTGCTTGTTCAAGAAAGGGGCATTACCGCAAAGGCAGATAAATCTAGCAGCATACAATGACACGTTTTTTGTCTGTACCTGATTATCATATGCATACGCCGCGGTGCAATCATGCAAAGGGTACAATTGCTGAATATGCACAAGCAGCAGTGGATGCAGGCTTGACTGAAATTGGCATGTCAGACCATTCCCCCATGCCCAATGGTTTTGATAAAGCATGGCGCATGGATGAATCTGAACTTGATTCATTTCTTGAAGAGTTGGAATCAGCACAACAGCAATTTAAAGGTCAGCTGGTGATTAAAGCGGCACTTGAAGTCGATTATTACGAGGGTGCTGAGGAGTATATTCAGTATTTAGCTGCTTATTATGACTGGGACTATTTAATGGGCTCGGTTCACTTTATTGGCTCATGGGGCTTTGATAACCCTGATGAAGCCAGCCAATTTGAACACTGTGATATTGAGCAAGCTTATGTTGATTATTTTAGATTGGTTGCGTTATCAGCAGCAAGTGGTTTGTTTGATAGTATTGGTCATCCTGATTTGATTAAAAAGTTTGGCTATCGTGCGCCTACAGGTTCTGTTTCGGTTTTAGAGGCTGAAAATAAAATGTTACAAGCAGTCAAACAAGCTGATGTTGCCCTAGAAATAAGTTCGGCGGGATTGCGAAAACCTGTGAAAGAAATTTATCCTCACTCTAGCATTGTTGAGCGGGCAGTAAGTCTTGGTATTCCTTTTGTTTATGGCTCTGATGCACATGCACCTGCAGAAGTTGGTCATGCCATGCAGCAGTGTTTGCAGTTGTTACACCAGTTTGGTGCAACAGAAGTCGCTAGTTTTAGTAAACGACAACGTAAGATGATTTCTTTTGTAGGGAAGTCATGAAAACAGTATTGATTACAGGTGCTTCAGGAGGCTT
>JALSZC010000205.1 GCA_027059605.1 Ghiorsea sp.
ACCAAGTGGAAGAAAAAAGCCAAAACCATGACAAGCCAATACAAAAACTTGATTCAAAAACAAGTTAAGAAAGGTAAGCTAACTTATAAAGAAATGGCTGAGGCCATTTTTGCAAAGTAAGTGTATTTTAGTTTTGATATAGTTCTTTAATCATCCTTCCCAATGCTAAAACGGTCTCACATTATTCATGTTCATATGTTGCTTGCAGCATTGGTGCTACCTATTCTGTTGATGTATTTGATAAGTGGGATGCTGTATACTTTTGATGTGAAGGGGCATATCAAAAAACAGAAAATCGATATTGTATTAGAGCAACCTATGCCGCTTCGTTTGGATGCATTGGCTGCAATCACTGAGAAAAGTTTAATTCAACATCATTTACCTATTCCTGAAGGGGAGATGTCACTAAAAAAGAAAAAATCATCATACTTGTTTCGTTGGGGTGATTTGAAATATGCGGTCAGTGTTAAAACGACGAAAAAACCTGATATATTAAGAATGACAGTGCGCGAGCGTGATTTTTTGACGCAAGTGATGCGCATACATCGCGCAGAAGCAGGTTCTGCATTTAAAGTGATACCTTCAATATTACTTATCGGGGTATTACTTATTTTGCTGAGTGGTATTTATATGGCATTAAGTATTCCCAAGTTTCGTAAGCCAGTATTGTATACAATGAGTTTTAGTACGGTTTTATTCCTTATTGTTTTTGTGGCTTAGTGATTACTGTCACATCCGTATCTTATCTGTGGGTAGCACCATTCATCTATGGAAATTTTAAGATGTAGTTTTATTGCATGGCATAGACCGCAATGAAACATCGTAAAACGCTATTCTTACTTATATTCTTTGTGTTTATGGTGGTGCCATTGGCATTGGTGACCTATAAACTTACAGTGCTGAACTATAAAATGTCTGACCTTATTCCTGCTACGAGTTATCACGTTGAAATCAATATGACAGTGGATGGTCATGGTGATGATATTGAAATTAAAACATATCTACCTAAGTCCGATACGCGACAAAAAATCACCGAAGAAACGCATGTTTCAAATAACTTTGAGTTTGATGTGCGCTCGGATGGTTTGAATCGGTTGGCAACATGGCGGGGAGTGGCTGTTCAGGGTAAACAGAGCATTCGTTACTCCTTTGACGTACAAGCACAAGCTGTGCGTTTCCAAATCCCTGATGATTTAAGGGTTCCTCAATCTTATCCTGAAAACTTAAACATATATTTACAGAGTGAAGAGGGTGTGCCTGTTTATGACCCTTTAATCAATCAAGCCATTGATCAAGTGCTACCAAGCAGGGATTTACCTATTTTAGATATGCTGACACGTATTCACCGTTATCTACAAGACGAATTGAAAAACAAGAACTTTTCGGGCTATACCGATGCTATAACTGCTTACAAACTTGGCGAAGCAAGCTGCAATGGTAAAGGAAGACTGTTTGTGGCTATGGCGCGAAATTTGCATATGCCAGCGCGTTCAGTGAGTGGGCTGATTATGCGTTCTGGCGACAAACGGGTGAGTCACCAATGGGTTGAAGTGTATATCAATGGTTATTGGGTTCCATTTGATACCATCAACGACCATTTTGCAGAGCTACCTGCCAACTTCTTAACCCTTTATTACGGTGATAAAGTATTGTTTCATCATAGCAGTAATGTGAATTTCAAATATATGTTCAGCATGAGCAAAAAGCTTGTTGCCAAAGCTTCATTGCGTGAAAACCTGGATGATTCCATTCTTAATATTGCCAATGTATATCAAGCCTTTGAAGATGTTGGAGTGTCGCAAAATTTATTGAAAATCATTTTGATGATTCCGATTGGAGCCTTGGTTACCGTCATTTTTCGTAATGTGATTGGTTTGGAAACTTTTGGTACTTTCTTGCCCGCACTTATTGCTTCAGCAGCGCGAGACACAGGCCTGCTCTGGGGTTCGATTGGTTTTGTGTTGGTGATTGTTTTAACCGCATTGATACGACGCAGCATGGACTGGTTACAACTTTTACACTCACCCAAGATGGCAATACTATTAACGGTCGTGGTGATGATTATTTTGGGGGCAACGGTGGTGAGCACCAACTTGGGATTAAACCAACTGGCACATCTATCCCTGTTCCCCATTGCAATTTTAGCCATTACGGCTGAGCGTTTTTCAATTTTTGAAGCTGAACATGGGTTACTTAAGGCATTCAAGGTAACCGTTGCGACTTTGGTTGTGGTTGCGGCTGCTTATACAGTGATGGAATCACAATTTTTGCAAAGTATGTTCCTCGCATTCCCTGAATTACTCTTTGTTTTGATTGCACTCAACCTCTGGCTTGGCAGGTGGATTGGTATGCGGGTGACAGAGTTCTTTAGGTTCCGTAAATTGATTTGGAAAGAGGCAAAAAGCTGATGGGTTTT
>JALSZC010000206.1 GCA_027059605.1 Ghiorsea sp.
GTGATGGGTCGCATAAGGGTACAAGTTTTACACCTATGGCATTTACACCCGAACAAGATGGTATTTTTAACCTTTGCCAATGTAAACATACCAAACAAGCACCATTTTGTGATGGTTCACATTTAAAACTATCATAACTAGCGACCAAACAAGGAGAATAAAATGAAACTAAAGACGATGATTTTGACAGGGTTACTCGCACTAGGGGTAATCACAACGGCACAAGCAGCAACTTATGATATTGATGATAAAGGTGCGCATGCATTTATCCAGTTTAAAGTTAGTCATTTGGGATATAGCTGGCTGCTTGGTCGCTTTAATACCTTTGATGGCACGTTTACTTACGATGAGAAAAATCCAAGTGCTTCTAAGGTTGCAGTGGTGATTGATACGGCAAGTGTGGATACTAATCATGCCTTGCGTGATAAACATATCAGAAGTAAGGATTTCTTGATGGTGGATCGCTACCCTGAAGCTAAGTTTATCAGCACATCATTTACAGAGCATGGTAAAGACATTGAAATTAAAGGGAAATTCACTTTGCATGGTATTACCAAAGACATTGTGCTCAAAGGTAAACATATTGGGGCGGGTAAAGACCCATGGGGTGGTTATCGCCGTGGTTTTGAAGCTTGGACAAGCATAAAAATGAAGGATTATGGTATTTTGATGGATTTAGGTCCTGCATCACAAAATGTGGATTTGTATTTTTCTATTGAAGGCATCAAACAGTAATCATATAACAGAGGTGGTGTATTATGGGATTATTGGTTGAAGGTAAATGGGAAGATCAGTGGTATGAGACTAAAGAAAGTGGGGGTAAATTTATTCGCCAAGACTCGGTTTTTAGACGGCATATCGGTGATACTGACTTTCCCGCAGAAGCAGGGCGTTATCACCTATATGTATCATTGGCTTGCCCTTGGGCGCACCGCACACTGATTTTTCGGCAACTTAAAGGTTTGACGGATATGATTGATGTAACAGTCGTGTCACCAGATATGCTGGATAAAGGTTGGGAGTTTAAACCTAAGGCTGAACCACTTTATGGCTATCACTATGCTCATCAGTTGTATACGCATGCTCAAGCCGACTACACAGGGCGGGTGGTGGTTCCTATTTTATGGGATAAAAAGAAACAAACCATTGTATCCAATGAATCATCGGAAATTATTCGTATGTTTAATACGGCGTTTAACGGTATAACGGGTAATACGGATGATTATTACCCTGAAAACTTGCGCCCTGAAATTGACCATATCAATGCCATTGTTTATGAACATGTGAATAATGGGGTGTATAAAGTTGGTTTTGCAACCAGTCAATCAGCGTATGACGAAGCATTTGATGCTTTATTTAAGACACTGGATTTATTGGAAACCAGACTTGCTTCTAGTCGTTACTTGATGGGTGATGTGATTACAGAAGCAGATTGGCGATTATTTACTACCTTGATTCGTTTTGATGCTGTGTATTTTGGTCACTTTAAGTGTAACCAACGCCAAATTGCCGATTATACCCATTTATATAGGTATTTATGTGACTTATATAATCAACCACACATTGCGGATACTGTTCATATTGACCATATCAAACGTCATTATTATTACAGCCATGAAAGTATTAATCCGACACGGATTGTGCCTAAAGGTGTGCCAGAAATCTTCTGTTAGGAGGTTGTTATGAAGAAAATGAAAGCTTTAACGGTACCTGAAGGTGATGGTGTTGTGGTGCAGCGTTTAATGCCTGTACAAGGGTTGATGAATTTCGATCCCTTTGTACTTATGGATCACTTTGATATTGAAGGTGGCGGCTTTCCCGATCATCCACACCGTGGTTTTGAAGCTATTACCTATATGTTGGATGGTGGTATGCAACATGCAGATAATTTGGGAAATAAATCCATTGTGCATGCAGGTGGTTTGCAACGGTTCACGGCAGGCAAAGGTTTGGTCCACTCAGAAATGCCCCAAGGAAGAGCGCAAGGCATACAGCTTTGGATTAATTTACCTAAACGATTGAAACAATTACAGCCCAGCTATCAACAGGTGGATGCAGAAGATATGCCAAGTGATAGCAATGATGGGGTTAGAGTGCGAACAGTTGTGGGTGAAGGTTCACCCACGAAATTGCAAACATCAGTATTATATTTAGATATAAGTTTAAAGCAGGGTAGTGTGTACCAGCGGCACATTGAGCGACATATGCGTGGTTTTGTGTATGTGCTTGAAGGTGAAATAACACTTAATCAAGAGCGTGTAACCACAGCCGAAGCTATATTTTTTGATGCAGGCACAACATTGTCGTTGTTGGGTAAACAAAGCAGCCGTGTGTTGGTTTGTTTTGGCAAGCCGCACGGTGAACCTATTCACCAGCATGGCCCATATGTGGATTAAGCCTAAGACACGAA
>JALSZC010000207.1 GCA_027059605.1 Ghiorsea sp.
AACAGCACCAAGTGATTGCTGTGGATTTACAAGCCATTGGCGGTTCATCGTTAACAAGTAATTTGGATGTACCTAAAGATCAAGCAGAAACAACTGTAATTCCTTCAACCTATGTGCCTGCACGCAATCTTATCTTTTTATCTTTAGCGGCTGCATTTGCAGAAACTGTAGGTGCAAATAAGCTGGTGATTGGCGCAAATGTGGTGGACTATTCGGGTTACCCTGATTGCCGCCCTGAGTTTTTGGATTCTTTTGCTAGGACAGTTGCCTTGGGTACCAAAGCAGGGGTGCAAGGCGCAGACTTTGAAGTGGTTGCTCCGTTGTTACAACTGGATAAATCAGAAATTATTAAGCTTGGTTTGACCTTGGGCGTGGATTATGCCATGACCCGCTCATGTTATGACCCACAAGATGACGGCACGCCTTGCGGGCATTGCGATTCATGCCACTTTAGGAATCAAGGGTTTGCGGAGCTTGGACAAACAGACCCGCTTCTGAATAGCTCCAAATAAGCAACTTTCTGTATTATTCTGTTTAAGCACACCAAGGAAAAGAGAGCTTTTTGAAAAATACTATAAAAGGTACTCTTCGAGAAAACTTGGTGTAAATTCCTTATGGGCTTTGATCGTTACATGTTTTTTGTTCAAAGTGCTTTCTAAAATATCCATAAAACTGGACATAGACACTAAAGAAAGCAGTTTGAAGGCTTAGCTTTTCAGGGGTAAAGCTTGCTGAGGTGGCAAATTAACATCGCGCAATTGTTTAACAGTGATGCCATGCTGTTCAGCCCAAGATTTCATGCCATTATCATCAGTATATAAACAAGGTACTTGGTGGACTTTTGCAATCGCAACAATTTGACGGTCAAACTTAATTTTTGCCCACGGCCCTTCTTGATTGGCACGTTTATCGCCTTGGTTACGAATAGCTTGCTCCATAAGTGCAAGCTCAATAGCTGCTCGCTGGTCGAAATCAGCTACTTCAAAAACAGAAGTTGTATTGATTGTGTTCAACCATTCATCTAAAGCATCACCAGAAAACACTAAAACCTCAGCCAATACAGGCGAAGGTATAAGTATTCTTGATTGAGATTGTTCAAGGCTTTCGATTAAATATTGGATTCGCTCTTGAGCATGGGTAACGGGCTTGCCTGTATCAATATCAATCGGGGGTCTTGCATCAGGGCAAAGTAAGTAACTCAAGAAATTATTATCAAATAATACCATTTACTTATTTTCTTTATACCCATATCGTATTGTATTCAAGTCTGCACTAGGGTTTTTGCTCCATGTTGCACCTTGAACAGCCTGCAAACGAGTGATCACATCAGAAAGTGGGGCATTATCAAGGGACACAAAACGGTCAATATGAAAAAGGTGCAATACCCAGTCACCCGTTTCTTCTCGATTCCACTCGCCTTCACCAAAGACACGAATATTTTGTTGAAAAAGATGTGGTGCAAGTTGAGCTGCAAGTTCTCGGCTTGCTCTACAGTTATATTCTTTATCACCATCGAGCAGGTGAACAGGAACACTTTCTCCTTTGCCACCCAGCATAATCAACTGACCAGTTAAATCTCCCATTTGTCGCATAGCGTGTATAACGCGAGGTTTTTGAATATTTTTTCCAGGAAACTCAACAATATTCGCACCACTTTTCTCACGAAAACAGCCTGTAGCATTATCGTCGCGCAATAATTCATTGAGCTTGTCATAATGTTTATGCACATCACTTTGACGGTTATGAATCAATTGCAATCGCTCTTGAACCTTAGGAATAGCTTGCACTTCAATATGTTGAGCAAGCACAGCAGAACCCTCCCGTACACCCTCAAAGTGTACGGCTTCTTTATTACCCATCAACGCAGCCAAAGCCCTCAAATAATCAGATAACCTTGCCATAGACAAGGTTTCAGGCGTTAAAGCATCAATAGAAAATTCAAATTCTACCATATCCTTCATTTCACTTGCCTCATAAAACGAACACTAACGCTACCACATCATTTACCCAACCACTCATCACAAGCTAAGGTCATTGCGACACACTTACACCAATTTGCCTGCGAATAATAGGGGGCAGGTCTTGAATCTTGAATTATACTCACCCGAACTAGCATAGCTTCCATGTTTGGTATTCTTCACCGTGATATTCCCTGCTGCATCATAGGCGTAAGTATAGCGCATTAATGTGTTTTTGGCAGGGTCTTTGATGTGAATCAGCGTGGGGCGGAGTTAGGGCATCATAAGTATTGGTTATGATTCAAGGCTTTTGACCACAGCAATTTCATCACAGTGGCTAAATTTGGGACAATGTACACATACGGTCCAAATTTTTTGTGGCAAACTTTCTTTGGCAACCACAGTATAACCTTGGGAAAGAAAGAATTTATCAATATAAGTTAAGG
>JALSZC010000208.1 GCA_027059605.1 Ghiorsea sp.
GGCATTCGTTGGGGCAATCAAGACACACAAGATCAACAGCGTATTGCAGACCCTAAAATGGCAGTGGAGCAGGGGTCAGATTATTTGGTGATTGGTCGCCCCATTTTGCAAGCAGAGAATCCTGTGGCAGCTGCAAATGAAGCCGTTATGATGATGCAGGGTGCAAGCAAGGTATGAAGGTAGGGGTTTTATTGCTGGCTGCGGGCAGTGGTAAACGATTTGGTAGTGCGGTTCCTAAACAATACCTTGAAGTTGCGAGTAAACCTCTAATTATTCACACCTTAGAAAGCTTAAATCAATCCAAGCATATTGCAGTAGTGCTGCCTGTGATTGGCGATAGAGACTTATGGTACCGTGATGCAGTTGTAGGGTATGATTGGGATTTTACTTTGCTTGAACCTGTTGTTGGCGGTGCGGAGCGTTCTATATCTATGCAGCGCGGTCTTGCTGCATTACCTGCTGATATTGATATGGTGGCAGTTCATGATGCTGCCCGCGCCTTGCCTTCGCAAACTTTATTGGATGATGTGTTGCAAGTAGCCGACAAGTATGGTGCTGCTGTTCCTGGGTTGCCTGTACATGATACCATTAAACGCATTGATGCGGATGGGAAAGTATTGGAAACTCCTGATAGAAATGCTTTGGTGGCTGTGCAAACGCCGCAAGTTGCAAGGCGAGATTGGTTTGTGACCGCACTTGAACAGGAAAAAGAGCGATTACATTTGCATACCGATGATGCATCGGTGTTAGAAGCAGCGGGTTTTGATGTTTATATCAGTCAAGGTGATGTCAATAATCGAAAAGTTACCACTAAGCAAGATATGTTGTGGTTGCAGGAGCATTTGCAAGGAGTGTCATCATGAATATACGTGTGGGGCAGGGTTTTGATGTGCATGCATTTACAGAAAACCGTAAACTTATCCTTGGTGGTGTAGATATTCCATATCATTTGGGGCTTGCAGGGCATTCGGATGCGGATGTATTGATTCATGCCGTGTGTGATGCGCTATTGGGTGCGGCATGTTTGGGTGATATTGGGCATCATTTTCCCGATACCGACCCTGATTTAGAAGGCGTGGATAGCACACTTTTGTTGGCGAAGGTGAATCAGAGTATTCAGGATTTGGGTTATAGTATTGGTAATATTGATGCCACAGTGGTTGCACAAAAACCAAAGTTGGCGGCATATATTGAACCTATGCGTGTGCGTTTGGCAGAGGTATTACAGTTGGATGTCACCGCTATCAATATCAAAGCCACCACGACTGAAAAACTTGGGTTTACAGGGCGTGGTGAAGGTATTGCTGCGCAAGCTGTGGTGCTGTTAAATAAACAATAGAAAAGCCTCCATATAGAGGCTTTCCCATGATTACTGATGTTTTAGAATTCCAAATAGGCGTTGGCACCAAATACCGATGTAGTATCAATTTTTTGGTATTCAGCAGCAACTTTCAAATCAGCATCTAAATCGTACTCTGCACCAAGACCCCAAGTGAAGTCTGTTGATGTTGATGATGTGTTTGTGGTGATGCCACCAGAAGTGACAGAGGCAGATGATGATGAGAATGTTAATCCTGCTAGCCCATAAACATTGAATTCTTCAACTTCCATGCTTGCTTTGTATAGTCCTGAAATTAAAAAATCGATACCGCCTGAACCCGTTGTTCCAGCAGGTAGCCCTTGAATATCTGCGTTGGTACCCGTGCCTATGCGAACCTGTGCGGCGGATGCAATATCACCTGTATCAATATCCAATTCTTTTTCAGCAATCCCATAAAATAAAAAGGAATTTGATAAATTATTAGCGTTAGTGATGCCAATACCCGCACCATATTGTAAGTCACTGGTTAAATCACCAATAGTATCACCAATATCATCCATGGTGTCGGCATAAGATGGTGCAGTGCTAAGTAATAATGCCGCAGCAGAAGCCATAATTAATTTTTTCATGATACACTCCTTTAGAACAGTCAAAGTCATTTTAGGTGCAGGTGAGATGAAGCGCAAGCTTCGTTGTGTTTAAATGACTCACCTTAACTTCAATGCTTGGAATACTTCATCAGCATGAAAAGACGAACGCACAAGAGGACCTGATGCCACCATGCCAAAGCCTTTTTTCTCAGCGATATATTTCAAATCGTCAAATTCTTCAGGTGTCCAGTATTTCATGACAGGATGATGGGCTTCACTTGGGCGTAAATATTGACCAATGGTCAAAATATCAATGCCTGCTTCACGCATGTCATCAAGCACTTGTAATACTTCATCCTTTTCTTCACCAAGCCCAACCATGATACCTGATTTGGTGACCACAGAGGGGTCAATTTCTTTGGCGCGTTGCAACAAGCGAAGCGAAGTGAAATAACGTGCGCCGGGGCGAATCGAGCGGTAAAGGCGCGG
>JALSZC010000209.1 GCA_027059605.1 Ghiorsea sp.
TGGGTTACTGGTCTTGTTTTACCCACCAAGCTTGCCACCTTGTCAATTTCCTGAAACAACAAATCCAGATAAGGTTGTGCTCTATCATATTGTTTGGTCACAATTTTATTACAGCCACAGTAATAACACACAGTATTACAAAAAGGGATATGTATATATAATGATAGTGGCGCATCAGCCGCTGCCACATGTTTTAATGTTTGCGCATAAGTTTGCGAATCAATGCCATCATGAAACATAGGCGCTGTTGGGTATGAGGTGTATCTTGGCCCTGCCTTATCATGTTTTTTGATCAGTTCTAGATTGAATAACTCCGAGCCCGTTACTTCCGCCATTGTTTATTCAGCATGCTTGCTTTGAATAAATGCAACAACCGCCTGAATCTCATCCGCCGACAACTTATGCCCAAATTTTGGCATACGTTTTTTACCATTGGTCACGGTTTCAATCAGCATGTCCGTATCCATATTCATGCTAGCCACTGCAGGACCAACTTTCTTTTTATTAATGGCATGGCACATTTTACATTTTTTCTTAAAGATTTTTGCTCCATCTGGCATATCCGAAGCCATACTAACTTGAGATGATAATGCCACACCTGCAATAATTGCTAAAGTTTTAAATAAATTACCCATCTTCCTCTCCTTTTCCTTCAGTTTTCAAAAACCACATTTGGTAACCTGATAGTAAAATCTGTACCCAAAGGGATATTCCCATCAGACCGCCTGCAAAAACAACAACATAAGCAAAGCTAGGCACCACCTTGGTGATATACCATGCCATAATATCAAGCATAACAGCGACAAAAGGAATCACAACAATCACACGCTTCCATAGCACTGGCATTTCGCAAAGAATAAAGATTCGCCCAACCAAAAATAGAATAAAACCAATACCAAACAAATGAATATGAGACACCCGAATCAAGGTTTGAATAGATGCCCCTGTATCCACTTTAGTTAATGCTTTAACACTATCATAAGTCTCCAGCGAAGGTACAGGCATGCCACTTTCTTGCGAATGACACATAATACAATTTCTATCCAGTATGGGTTTTACCTTAGCTTTATAACCCTCTTCAGAGCCTCCATTCTCAATCCAATCTAACACATCTTGCTTAGCTTTCACAGAAGGAAAGTTTCCCGCCATAGGCCCTACAATCGCTGCCCCTAAACGCGTTTGCTCATGTTTGCCATAATAAGCAATCATCACATCCTTAACGGACAGTCCTGGCTCGCCATCACGACCTTGATGCGTGTAATATGTCTGCAAAATTGCAAAAAGATAAGCCGTTCCTATCATCAGTAAAAACATTGAATCAAGGATTTTTTCACTCATCGAAGCGTCGGAAAAACGACGGTATTGACGCATAGCAACCCCTTTTGCGCAGTAACAATAATTACAATAGGGGTATGTTGCGCTTATTTATTTACGTTTGCAACCCCCTGTTTCTCAAGCCAAATAAGTGCCGATATTCTATCATTAAAGTCACCTCGCATTTGTGCTTGATATGCAGCATCAAGCAACTTACCCATACCCACAGATGGTTTTAAACCTTGAGACAACAGCAACTTTCCTGTGATAATAGGTGTTGCAGGTGCATTAGCAACTTGCAACATCTGGGCACGCTTAAGCCATGCCAACGCAGGTCTTTCTGGAGGTGCAGGGTGGCGACCACAAGCATCAGCCTCGGTTAACACTTCCCACAAACGGATATGCATAGGCTGCAAACGATATGCCAAACAGCGCACGGACTCATCACTCAACTGGGCTTCAAGGTGAACAACATGTTCTTTCACCAACGGAGAAACCGCTTTTTTTAACCACTTTGGCGCACCAATACGGTTTAAAAAATCCATACTCGGCTCTATCCCTGCCTCACCATGCTTTGGGCATACGACTTTCCCATCATCAAGCACCACAGTGGTTAAAGGCTTGCCTAAATCATGACATAGGGCTGCAAATAGCAGCACAACTTTATCCTGTCCTTGTAACTCACGCTCTTTAAGTAAACGTGCAGCCTCATCCACCACCAATAATGTATGTGTCCATACATCTCCTTCTGGATGCCAATGCTTGTCCTGCACACAGCCCTGCAAAGCTAAGAGTTCAGGATAAAACGCATCCCAACCCATATCTTTTAACGCTTGCAAACCCAAGCTTGGGTATTCTGCTTGACTCCATTTTAACCACTCCTGCCAAACTCGTGCGCTTGACAATGATGCTGCTTCACTTAATAACTGCTTGCACATTTCCGCTGTTTGCGCATCCAAAGTTAAACCAAAGCGCGCAGCAAACTGCATGGCTCTCAATGGTCTTAGCGGGTCTTCGACAAAAGCTGGGGATACATGCTTGAGTTGCTTGGCTTGCAAATGTTTCTGCCCATCATGAAAATCCAAAAGCTCACCTTTTAAAGGGTCAAACATCATGGCATTGATAGTAAAATCTCGGCGCAACACCGCTTGCTCAGGTGCCAACGCTGAATCGCACACTACATCAAAGGCTGTGTGCCCCTTACCTGTTTTGATTTCTTTTCTCGGCAAGGCAATATCGATTTTTGTGTCCTGAAACCATAACTTATATATGCCAAATTGTTTGCCCACATGCTCAAACCTGCCCAAACCTTGAAGTGCTTGGATTAGTTTTTTCTCATCCATCTGATAAATCTCAATATCCCAGTCATACGGCACGAAACCAAGTAGCATATCACGCACGCAGCCACCCACCAGCCATGCTCTACCACCTGCTCCTTCAAGCACACGGCAGACCTGTAATATAGCCTCAGGAACAACTTGGTTAAAATCAGGTTTAAACATAGGGACAAGCTAACAAGAAGGTACGATCAGACCAAGCTTTAGTACAGACGAAAATCTATGATTGTAGCTTTGTTTGCAGCACGCTACAGTTCCCTTGTCATTTTGTGGCACATTAACAAAGAGGTAAGGTATGGGCTTTCAGTGGGACGATAAATATGCAACTGGCAACGATGAAATAGACAATCAGCACAAACAAATCTTTGCCTACCTTGATGAGCTAGAAGACCATATTGAACATGGCGCATCACAACAGTGGGTAGAAAACTTCATGAGTGCTCTTGGCTTATATACTCGAAGCCATTTCTGTTATGAAGAAATATGTATGCGTCAAGCCAAGTGTCCTATTGCCGCCAAAAACAAAGATCAACACGCTAAACTTCTAGCGGCTTTTCATAAAGCCGAACAAAAACTAGAACGCGAAGGCATAAGTGATGAGTTACTTCAACAATTAAAAGATTTTTTGACCAGTTGGTTGGTTAATCACATCATGAAAATTGATGTACATCTTAAAGCCTGCACCAAATAAACAGGTTTCTTTCGCATAATAACACAAAAAGATTGCTCCTAGAGATAACCGAATTATAATGCGCGACCTTTTGCCATATTAACATGACATAAAGAAATCCGTAACGGGTCAACCCGTCGGAATATATTATAATATTGGAGTCCAACATGACTGACTATGTTTTAGAAGCAGAATTACGCGAAGACTTGGGTAAAGCCCATACTCGCCGCTTGCGTCGCGCAGGTAAATTACCAGGCATTATTTATGGTGGAGACAAACCTGATTTACCTATCACGTTGAACTACAATGAAGTTGCAAAAATCATGTTACGTGATGAAGCTTTTTATACCTCTATGCTTGAAATCAAAGTAAAAGGTAAACGTGGCAAAAACACTGTTTTATTGAAAGATACACAGTGGGACTCAATTTATGACACTCCAATGCACTTAGACTTTTTCCGTGTATCTGGTAAAGATTCTGTAACTGTTTCTGTTCCTGTTCACCCAATCAATGTAGATATCTGCCCTGGTGTTAAAGCTGGTGGTGCGCTACAAGTTATTCGCCATGAATTGGAAGTTACCTGCCGCGCAGATGCAATTCCAGATCAAGTTGAAATTGACTGCTCTGCATTTGAATTAGATCAAATCGTACATATTGAAGATATTGATTTCCCTGAAGGGCTTGAAGTCGTTCATGATGTAAACTTCACTGTCATGAGTATCGCTGCACCAAAACGTGCTGCTGAAACTGAAACAACGGAAGAAGTGGCTGATGAAGCCGCAACAGACTCTACTGAAGGCGACAAAGAAGAATAATCATGAAAATGCTTGTTGGGCTTGGTAACCCAGGCTCCAAGTATGAGAAAACACGGCACAATATTGGCTTTCGTTTTCTCGATTTACTCGCAAAATCCGAGGGGTTGAGCTTTGACTCCACCCCTCGTTTTCATGCAGACACAGCTGCAACAACAATGAACGGTGAAAAGGTTTTATTAGTAAAGCCACAAACTTTCATGAACAACAGCGGTGAATCCGTTGCCCCCCTTGCCAAGTATTATGACATTGAACCCTCAGATATTACAGTCATCTATGATGATTTGGATTTACCATCAGGTAAACTTCGCATCAAGTCTGGTGGTGGGCATGGAGGGCATAATGGTTTGCGTTCATTAAACCAACATTTGCCCAATGCAGACTACACACGAGTAAAAATTGGCATTGGTCGCCCTCCAAGCGGCGACATCACACCATGGGTCTTAGGTGGAGCTGATGAAGGCGACCGCGCTGATGAACTGCGCCTATTTGATGCTTTATTGCCTCAAATCCCACTCCTTTTATCTGGTGAACGGGATAAAGCAGCCAACAAGATTCACCAAACATTACAAAGCTAAATAAAGTTACACAGGATTTATCATGGCACTAAGTATCGGTATTGTAGGACTTCCCAATGTAGGAAAATCAACATTATTTAATGCGCTCAATGGCGGCGGTGCAGAAGCTGCCAACTACCCTTTCTGTACCATTGACCCCAATGTCGGTTTAGTACCTGTTCCCGACCCACGTTTAAAGCCTTTAATTGATATTGTGAAACCACAAGCTGTACAACATGCTGTGGTTGAGTTTGTCGATATTGCAGGGCTTGTGGCTGGTGCGGCAAGTGGTGAAGGCTTGGGCAACAAATTCCTTGGAAATATCCGTGAATGTTCAGCCATTGCCCATGTGGTGCGCTGCTTTGATGATAGTAATGTCACCCATGTTCACGATAAAGTGGATCCTGTTTCAGATATTGAAACCATTGACACCGAGCTCATGCTTAAAGATATGGAAAGCTTAGAAAAAGCCATGGAACGCCAACAAAAGCTGGCTCGCTCTGGTGACAAAGCAGCCAAACAGGCAGCCCTTGCTATGCAAACTGTACTTCAGGGTTTGGAAAACGGTGTCACAGTACGCCGACAAACACTCCATGATGATATACGCGAAGTGATTGACCCCCTCAACCTGCTCACTGCCAAACCTGTGCTATACGTCGCCAATGTCGATGATGGCTCATTGCCTGATGGTAATGCGTATGTTGAGCAAGTACGCGAATTTGCCCAAGCTGAGGGTGCGGAAGTTGCCGTGGTTTCTGCACAGATTGAATCTGAATTGGTTGAAATGGATGAAGAAGATAAAATAGAATTTTTATCAGATTTGGGGTTAACAGAGCCAGGGTTAAACACTGTCATTCGCACGGCTTACAAACTTTTAAACCTTGCCACATATTTCACGGCTGGTGTTAAAGAAGTTCGCGCTTGGACCATTCATGTGGGCGATACAGCCCCAAAAGCCGCAGGCGTAATTCATACCGACTTTGAAAAAGGCTTTATCCGCGCTGAAGTGATTGCTTATGATGATTTTGTAAGCTTGGGCGGTGAAGCCAAGTGTAAAGAAGCGGGTAAAATGCGTTTAGAGGGCAAAGAGTATATCGTCAAAGATGGCGACATTCTCCACTTCCGCTTTAACGTTTAAGCCTCACCCTGCTCATCGTTATTCACTTCCACACGATAAGGCGTATTTTCCCGTTTCATATAATGCAAACGCGCCAGCACAAAAATGATAGCAAATGAAACTGCTAGCAAAATAAACGAAGGCGTAGCCAAAAATACAGGCAGGAAATACAATAGCTTGGTGGCTTGCTTCCAGTCTTCTTCGGATGTGAGATGAGCCGCAAACACCCAAGGCAATGATGCCAAAACAAGAGCAACGATAAAAATAACAGGCTTCATCGCATTGCGAGTTTCTTCATCTGTCACAAACTCGCCAACAATTGCCAGCCCAAAAATCGTAATCACAATAAATACCGCTAAACCAACCAAACTCAATACAATGGACCCAAACAACCTTTTCATCAAACCAACTCCTCACTACGTTGCAAATCTAACCGACTACTTACAAAACACTAGCATCTAATTGAATGCTAAATCGAATAAATAAAAAAACCGCCACTTTCGTGACGGCTTTTCATGTTTACACTTTCTCGTCTTACGACTTAAAGAAATAAACTTATACGGAGTAGTATAATTCCATTTCAATGGGATGCGGACGCATACGAAGCTGCTGTACATCTTCCATTTTCATGTCGATGTAAGCATCAATCATATCATCATCCATCACACCACCGACTTTCAAGAAGTCACGATCTTTATCCAAAGCTTCCAAAGCTTGATCTAGGCTAGAACAAACTGTTGGAATTTTCGCTTCTTCTTCTGGTGGTAAATCATACAAGTTTTTATCTGCCGCAGCACCTGGATCAACCTTGTTCGCAATACCATCAAGACCTGCCATTAACATCGCAGTGAATGCCAAATATGGGTTTGCTGTTGAATCTGGGAAGCGTACTTCAATCCTACGCGCAGGATCAGAATTTACCACAGGAATACGAATCGATGCAGAGCGGTTGCGGTTAGAATAAGCAAGCATCACTGGTGCTTCAAAACCTGGAACCAGACGTTTGTATGAGTTGGTTGATGCATTAGTAAACGCATTCAGTGCACGGGCATGTTTGATGATACCACCGATATACCACAAAGCTTCTTGCGAAAGGTTGGCATACTTATCACCTGCAAATAAGTTTTTACCATCTTTCCAAATAGATTGATGCACGTGCATGGCAGTACCGTTATCATTGTAAATGGGTTTAGGCATAAATGTTGCCGTTTTACCATGTGCATCTGCAACATTGTGCACCACATATTTGTACCATTGCGCACGGTCTGCAATATCAATCAACTCACCAAACTTCATTGCCAATTCACATTGACCAGCCGTTGCTACTTCATGGTGATGACATTCCATATGGATGCCAATATCAGACATCACCAAAGACATATCATTACGCATTTCGTGAAGTGTATCTACTGGAGGTACTGGGAAGTAACCGCCTTTCACTTTAGGGCGATGACCTGTGTTGCCACCTTCATAATTTACATTAGAGTTCCAAGCTGCTTCTTCAGAATCAATGGTATAACCACAAGATCCCATATCGTTGTTGTAGCGAATACCATCAAATACAAAGAACTCTAACTCTGGACCGAAATACACAGTGTCTGCAATACCTGCAGATTTGATGTATTTAAGTGCGCGTTGAGCTACTTGGCGTGGACAACGGTTGTAGTCTTTACCACTAATTGGATCAATCACTTGAGCAACCAACACAAGTGTTGAAGCTTCAAAGAATGGATCGATACGTGCGCTTTCAGGGTCGGGAATCAAAGACATGTCTGAGTTGTTAATATCACACCAGCCTTCAATCGAAGAGCCATCAAAAGCAAAGCCATCTTCAAAACTATCTTCACTTAGCTCATGAATAGGGAATGTTACATGCTGCCATTTGCCTTTGGTATCTGTAAAACGTACATCCACAAATTCACAGTCATTTTCATTGATAAGGTCAAAGACCTTTTTTATTGCTTCACTCACATCTCTCTCCTTATTTACCTGCTGTTTTAGATAAAAAACAGGGCGGTTACCCTCTATATTTGCATGAAGGCTAATCTTTACATAAAGCCAAAGCCTACGCAATGACAAATCACCAATTACTCAAGCAATAAACCTTCAAGTAAACCAGAATCCACTGAGACTAAAGCATCATACTGCCAACGCTCAAATAACACGTCTATAATTGCAATACCTGCAATGATAACATCTTCACGCCCTTTTTCTAAGGCAGGTATAGCCAAACGCTCTTGATTGTTCATATTTAATAATTGGTCACGCAAATGATTAAATCTACTTCTGGTCATCACATAACCATCAATTTGCTCAGCCTTATACGTTTGCATATCTTGGGTAATCGCTGCCAATGTTGTTACTGTGCCAGCCGTACCAACCAAATATTGTGGTCGTGCAGTACCCTTACCCCAAAAGCTTTCTAGCTTCTCAAGAAAAGGAGCCACAGCTTGCTTCATCTGCCCATAAGCTTGTTCAACAGGTTGTTGTTGAGCCCATTGCTCCGTTAATCGAACCACGCCAAGCTTTAAGCTATAACTATCCCTAACTTGTCCTTGAAAAACACGGGTAAACTCCGTACTCCCCCCACCAATATCAAACAAACACATCTCATCACCAACTTCACTTGGCAAACCAAGCCTTGCACCTGCCAATGCCAACTTTGCTTCCTGCTCACCTGAAATCACTTGAATATTTAGATCAAGTTTTGCTTTAACCTCAGCCACAAAGGTTAAACCATTACTTGCTTCACGAATCGCTGCCGTAGCCACTGCATAGATATCTTCCGCTTTAATACCGTACTGTTGGTATGCATCTATCATCGATGAAAAAACAAGCTGCGCACGTTGCATACCTGCATCACTTAACATACCTGTTCGCTGCAGCCCTTCGCCTAAACGCGCTATTTTGTGTTCATAATGTATGCGCTGAACAATGGTGTTTGCATCAACTTCAGCAATCAATAAGCGAATGGTATTGGAGCCAACATCCAATACTGCTTTGGTCTTAAATGACATCTATTACCGTATCACGGTGCGCCTTACTCAACTTTACATAGTGTTTTGCTGATTGTATTAAAAAAGACTTCTCTTCATCCGTTAATTCACGACGTTCCCTAGCAGGGCTACCTGCATACAAATAGCCACCTTTGAGTACTTTGCCTTCTGGAACAAGTGAGCCTGCAGCTAAAAAACACCCTTCTTCCAATACCGCATGATCCATAACAATAGAGCCCATACCAACCAGACATAAGTTTTGCACTTCACAGCCATGCAGCAACACTTTATGCCCTACTGTAACATCATCACCCACCACGCAAGGTGCATCGCCACTATTATGAATCACAGTATGGTCTTGAATATTTGTGCGTTCACCAATGGTGATACTATTCACATCACCGCGCAACACAGATTGATACCAAATCGAAGTATCTGCGCCTATTTTTACCCGACCAATCACATCGACATTGGGTGCCAACCAAGCTGCAGCATCAACATCTGGCTTATAGTCGAGATATGAACAAATCATATTTATTTTACTTCTATGACTTCTACTTTTTCTTTGGGTTT
>JALSZC010000210.1 GCA_027059605.1 Ghiorsea sp.
CTAAAGAAAAGAAAACAAACCATCAAGAAAGCATGGAAGCGGGTAATGTTGACCAAATTCGTGACATCATTTTTGGCGCACAGATGCGTGATTATGAAAAGCGTTTTATGCGTTTAGAAGAACGCTTGCTCTCCGAGTCGGACTCCCTTCGTGGCGAAACTAATAGTCGTTTAGATGCTTTAGAAAGCTATATTAAACAAGAAGTTTCCAGTCTTTCTGATATGATTGCTGTGGAACGTGGTGAACGTGAAGATGATACCCGCCACCTTAGCAATGAGTTGAGCAATCAGGCACAGGAGCAAGAGAAAAAGCTCAACCAACTGCAACAAAGCAGTAGCCAAGCTCAAGCAGATTTACGCGATGCATTGCTTGAACAATCCAAATCATTGCTCACTGAAATTCAAAATGTACGCAACACACTTTCAGCATCTTTGGATAAATCTACTGAAGAATTACGTGATGACAAAGCCGACCGCAGGGCATTAGCCGATATGTTCAGCGAGTTTGCCATGCGCCTTAATGGTGACTTCCAACTCCCCGAAGGAAAAAAATAGTCGTATAAATATTTTTATATGAGTAACAACGTACCACAACAACACGAAGCTGCTATGCAAGAGCTGCGTAAACTTTTGTTTGAGCAAGAGTCTGCGCGCATTGATAGGTTAGAAGAACTTTTAAGCAATCAAGAGCTTCATGCCCAAGAAATTGCCAAAATACTTGCTGAAGCAGTGCAAATCCGCAATCGAAGTGACAATAAATTAGGGCAAGCACTAACACCAGCCGTTGAAGAGGCACTCAAAACATCCATTGCTCGAAATCCTCAACCTCTATCTGATGCATTATTTCCAGTGATGGGACCTGCGATTCGCAAAGCGATTCAAAGCTCCATTGCCACCATGTTGCAATCTATGAATCAAACTTTGGAACACTCGTTTTCCCTGCAGGGTTTACGCTGGCGTTTAGATGCCATACGCACAGGAAAGTCATTTGCTGAAGTTGTTTTGCTGAACACCTTAAATTACCGTGTTGAACAAATCTTCCTCATCCACAAAGAAACAGGATTATTGCTTAAACATGTCGCCTTAGATCCAAGCCACCATGAAGATGCAGATGTTGTATCCAGCATGTTGACTGCCGTACAAGACTTTATTCATGACTCATTCTCAAACAGTGAAAATCAAGGCATAGAAAGTTTACGCATGGGTGACTTACAAGTGCTTATTGAACAAGGGCCAGATATTGTTCTTGCCTTGGTATGTCGTGGTCACCCCCCACTCACTCTCCGTGAAACCATGCAAACAACCATTGAGGATATTCAGCATGAATTTCATGAAAGTTTACAAAATTTTGAGGGTGACACCCAAGCCTTTGAAGCTGCCGACCTCAATCTATCCCCGCTTTTAGTCGCTGAGTATCAAACAAAAGAAAATAAAAGTTCACCTATGAAGCCACTATTCGTTTTAGGGCTTATTGTGGCAAGCTTTATAGCTTGGAAATTTTGGGACTACCAACAGCAAGCGGATATAGAAGCACAATGGCAAAGTTATGTGCAGCAACTGCGTGATGAACCTGGCATATTGATTACCCAATTCCAACACCAGAATGATAAATATAACATCACAGGTTTACGCGACCCACTAAGTCATGACCCCTTGCAAATACTGGAAAAGGCAAACCTACCCAGCCAACAACTTGAACTCACATTACAACCCTATCTGTCACTTGAATCACCCTTTGTGCTTCAACGTGCATCACAGATGCTTAACCCACCCCAAAGCATCTTGTTAGCACTGCAAGGTGAAACATTATTACTCTCAGGCATGGCTCCCAAAGCTTGGGTGACACAAGCTGTAAACAAAGCACCTTTTATTGCGGGTATTTCTGACGTTGACACCAGTGGCATTACACCAGAGCCAAACCTTTTAGAACGCATTCGCACAGCATTAAAGCCTGATTCAAACATTCAAATCAAGCTTGATGGAGACACACTCACATTATCAGGCAAAACAGATAGCCACTGGGCAAGACAAGCCCAAGCTGGCATACAAGGCTTTCCAGAAATTAAACATTACCAAAATAAACTCACCCTTGTAGATAGTCCAGATTACGTGCTTAAACAAGCATATAAAACCTTGCAACCACCTAAAAGTGTACGCCTATTTATCACCCCAGATATGGTATTAATCGCCAAAGGCAGCGCAACAGATACCTGGATAAAACAAGCCCAACAAAAGGTAAAAAAACTGCCTTATGTTGCAGCTTACAATGATAGTGCCGTATCCTTATCTGATGATGTGGTTTTACAGCGTGCCATCGAAGCACTGCAACCGCCTGAAACAGTACAACTCTCTTTGTCTAATCACATCCTATTGGCAACAGGTGAAGCCAAGCAACAGTGGATTGATACTGCCAATGACCAAGCTATCCAACTTGAAGGCATAGATCGGTTTGACAATCAAGTTACACCTTGGCTTGATGAAGCTGCTATTTTAGCCGATGCCATTGAGAAGCTACAACCACCAAGCACAGTAACTTTAAGTTTTAGTAATGGTATTTTATCGGCGACAGGCTCTGCAACAGGCGCATGGATTTCTCAGGCGCAAGAACAGTTTGTGTTGATTGATGGTGTACATAGTTTTTATACCAGCAGCCTTAAAAATACCACCCAAAGTTGGACAAACATACAAAAAGACATTGCGAATATTCAAATTTCATTCCCCAGCAGCATTGCCAAACTCTCACCCGAAGCAAAAAAAGAAATAAACATGCTTACAGATCTTTTTAAACAAGCACAAGCGATTGAGCCCAACAGTCAACTTCATATAAAAGCTCTATACAGTAGTAATGCTAGCTTTATCACAACCTTACGGCTTAAAGCTGTGCAAAAAGAACTTACAGCTCATGGCATAGCCTCCCAACGCATCAAAATTATTTCACACAAAACAGATGCCAACGATGCTTCACAAGCTATTCACTTTGCACTCGAAATGGGAATAAACAAACCGTGATTCAAAAGAAAGTTTGTATTCTTGGGGCAGCAGGTGTTGGTAAAACCAGTCTAACAGCACAGTTTGTGTATAGTAAGTTCTCAGAAAAATACCTATCAAGCATGGGTGTTAAAATCGATAAGAAAGTAGTTATGGTAGATGAAACACAAGTCAACTTAATGATTTGGGATATTCATGGCGAAGAAAAATATAAAAAAATTACCAGCAGCTACTTACGTGGTGCTGCTGGCATTCTCACTGTCATCGATGGTACACGACCTGAAACCATTCAAACAGCACATGAAATTTTAGACCGTGTACATACCGACATCGGAAAAATTCCAAATATCTTTTTATGCAATAAGGTAGATCTCACCGATGCTTGGGATATTAGCCCAAAGCAGCTGGATGAACTTAAGCAATACAATAACCCAATTTATAACACCAGTGCCAAAACAGGGGAACATGTAGAGGAATCCTTTGTACAATTAACACGCATGCTAATCAAACCATGACAAGCCAAACACTTCCCCAGCCCTTATACCAACATATTGCTAGCCATAGTATTCAACAACTTGAACCAGCATGGCTACAACTTAAAAAAGGTAGCGACTGCATTCTTCAAGCAGGTGGTGCATGGCAACATTATTACCCACAACAACCACAAGTAGGGCAACAAGCCACAGAGCTTTTTGATGTTTTGATAGGTATGTTGCCCATCATAGAAGATTTTGAGCTGCCTCAAATCCAACTGCAAGATGGGCAATACACTGATATTTTTGCCTTAGCTGATAAGGAGCATGACTGGCTACTTTTTTGCGATGTCACCCAAAACACCTTACAGCTACAGCAATACCAACAAGTATCCAACGATTTAATCCTACTCAAAGCGCAAATGAAACAAACGCTACACCGTTATGTAGGACATGAAATATCTGAGCGCATTACACAAGGTGAAATGCAACTTGATGCGGCTGGTGAGCGTAAAACCATTGCCACATTATTTGTCGATATTCGTGGTTTCACACCCTTTAATGAACGCCATGATGCACAAGTTGTCATGCAAACACTTAATGATTATATGCATTGTATGCTGCCCTCTATTCTACAACACCATGGTATGGTCGATAAAATCATGGGCGATGGGGTGATGGCAGTGTATGGTATTTTAGCATCAGAAACAGATTGTTGTTTCAATGCATTACACAGTGCGGAACAAATGATTCAAGCTGTTCATACACTCAATCAACAGCGTCTTAGCCAAGGTTTAGAACAATTGGGTATTGGTGTTGGCATTGCATCTGGAGAAGCTGTATTGGGTATCTTAGGCTCCCACGAACGTCGAACATTTACAGCCATAGGTCGGCATGTCAATTTAGCAGCAAGATTAGAATCCAATGCTAGGGTTGGTGAAATTTTAATCGACCAAGCAACATATCAAGCCCTAAACCAGCCTCAGACTTTTACACCCGTTACCCTTACACTTAAAGGCATTGGTCAAACGGATATTTTCAGCCAAACCTTGCCCTGTATCAGTAACTAATGATTAGTTGGCATCTAACATGCCTGCCAAAAACAACTGATTTTTCTCTATATTCAATGCAAATAAACCCGTTTGTTCTAAAGGTACTATTACCCCTGAAAAAATAAGCTTCTTCATTTCTCTCGTTACAGTTTCTCGCTGGCAACTTAATAGTTTACCCATTTCAGAATGACTAGGTAATCTTAACTCCACAATATTTTCTTGTATGTCTTTTTGCTCTGCCAATGACTTAAAATAACGACAAAGTTTCATGGATACATTGGGTTGGCCCAACCTGCATACCACATCATGTGTACGCAAATAACGGGTAAGAAAGTGGTGAGACACTTTTTCAACAAAACTACACTCTTGCATGTTACTAGCAAGGTCAGCATAAGAAACCTCTAAGAGTTTAGACTCCATAGTAGCGGCAATGGTTGCTGTCCTTGATTTCATGCCAAATGCAGCAAGCTCCCCCACCAATTCACCAGGCTCTAAATGATAGAGCAATGTTTCATGCCCTGTGCCTGAAGTTAAACGAACTTCCAACTTACCAGATACAATCACATAAGCACGGTTAGCTCGGTCATCCCCTTCATACAAAAGAAAGTCACCTTTTTTAATAAGCACTTCTTTTGCTTTAGGGAAATCTTCTAAACCAAATCCTTGGTTTAATTTTACTCTATTCATCACTCTACTCCCACTAAGGTCGCGAAGGCTAACAACAACACCTTGAAAATATGGTGACATTTATTACCAGCTATTCATATAACCATCATTATAGTGTGCCCTTCTTGGGAGGGACGATGATTTTACTTGTGGACGATGATAAAAGTGTTTTAAATGTTTATACACAGCTTCTTGAACACTCAGGGTATAAAGTTTCTTCTCACCTTTGTCCAAAACAAGCTTTGACTGTATTTTCCGAGCAGCCCCAAGCATTTAAAGCAATCATCACAGATTATACCATGAAGCAAATGACAGGGTTAAATCTCATCGCATCGGCTGAAAATATCAATCCTCATATAAAATCCATTCTATACACAGGCATGCCACCCAAACAGGCACCTGAACACATTACAGTCTTACAAAAACCCGCACGCATGACACAAGTATTGTCGTTATTAAGGCAACTATAAGCTTTTTAAGCGCAAAGCCAATTCCCTAGCCTTAGTGACACCATCCACCAAGGCCGCGCGAACATAACCTGAACCTGCATTGATGCCACGGCTATCTTCTGTACCTAAGTAACTGCCAGGCAACAATTTAATCGCTTGCTCTTGATAAGCTTTGCGCACAAAAGTTTCCTCATCTTCAACGGGCAACCAAACAAAAAATGAACCAGCAGGAATATCACCACCATACACCTTAAAGAAAGCATCCAAGCTATCGCGATAAACATTCAAATGCTGTTGCACATGACTTTCATCAGCCCAAGCTGCTGCTGCAACATGTTGTAAAGGTAGTGGTGTGGCAGGTCCTGTATAGCTTCGCAACTTCGCAAACTGTTGAATCAAATCCGCATCACCTGCAATCAAACCAGAGCGAAGTCCTGGCAATGCTGAGCGTTTAGATAACGAATTCATCACCAAACAACGCTTATAGTCCGCATTACCCATGTTTTGTGCTACTTCAAGTAAGCCAGTGGGCTTATCTGCATAATAAATTTCAGAATAACATTCATCAGCCAGTACATAAAAATCAAACTTCTCTGCAAGTTCTAAAAGCTTAGTATAGTAGTCTTGATCGGCAACCCAGCCCGTTGGATTGGATGGTGAACACACATACACCAAAGCTGTATCACGCCATACATCATCGCTAATACCATCAATATCAGGTGCAAAGCCTGTTGCTTGCGTACATGGCTGCAAATACGGTTTACCACCCGCTGTAATGGCTGCACCCAAATAGATTTGATACATAGGGTTGGGCATCATCACCCAAGGTTTCTTTTCTGCATTGGGGTTAATCAAAGCATGAGCTGCAGCAAACAAGGCTTCACGCGTACCATTCGCACTCAATACTTGGCTATTGGCATCAATAGCTTTTAAACCAAACCTACGCTGCAACCAAGCAGCAATACTTTCTCTTAAAAAATCATTGCCTGTGGTCGTTGGGTACTTGGAAAACCCGGATACATGCGCATCCAAGGTTGGCTGCACAAAGCTCGGCAAAGGTAACCTAGGTTCACCCGCACCTGCATCAATAAACTCTAATTCAGGATTGGGTGTTAAACGATCAAGAAGTTTACGCAACCGAGCAAAAGGATACTCACCCAACTGGTCTAGCCTATGCTGTTCATGTTTATCTATTGTTTTTTTGCTTTTTACATTAACCATTGCTTGCCTTTACTTTAAAAACTTTTGACCATGCACTCTTTCGCCCTAGCTCATCTTTTGCTCGTATGCGAAAAGCATACGTCTTTTCAGGATTACGCAGTTTAATATTACGCTTTAAATCCATGCGTTGCCTGCTTAACGACGACTCATAATAACGCAACCAATTGCCAATACATTGACAGTTAGGCTCAACTTCTGTTCTATCAATTTGATACAATACCAGACCGCTACCCCCAACAATATTTAATTGGAGTTGTAACACTTTACCCACCACTTGATATGAAACACTGGCAAGCTGGGGCTCAGGTGCTGAGTCGTCATAAATAACCAAATCTGTTTTTAAGCCACAACTGCTTAACAGCAAAAAACATAGCGGCAATAACAAGCGCATTAGCTGTTGAATTGTTTCATCCACTTAGCGCACTGCAACCGCACCTGTTCAGGGGCAGTTCCACCCGTATGGTTGCGTGCTGCCACACATGCCTCTACAGACAAAGCTTGTACCATGTCCAAGGTTAAACGTGGATCAATGGCTTGGCATGCAGACAATGGCATTTCATGCAACTCAATATTGTTTTTAATACAATAAGCCACAGATTTACCCACAATTTCATGGGCATCACGAAATGGAACACCCGCGCGTACCAAAGCATCTGCCAAATCTGTTGCCGTAGAAAAACCAGAGCCTGCAGCTTTATGCATATTCGCAACATTAGCTTTTAAGCCAGGTAACATATCACCAAATACTCTTAGGCAACCTTCAAGGTTATCAAAAGCATCAAAAATCGCTTCTTTATCTTCCTGCATATCTTTGTTGTATGCCAAAGGCAGCGATTTCATGGTCATCAAAATAGACATCAATGCACCCACAATACGCCCAGCCTTGCCCCGTACCAATTCTGGCATATCAGGGTTTTTCTTTTGCGGCATAATGGATGAACCAGTACAAAACGCATCGGGCAAATCAATAAAACCAAATTGCGCACTCATCCATAAAATCAATTCTTCTGAAAAGCGGGATAAATGAATGGAGCAAATCGAAGCTGCTGATAATAACTCCATGATAAAATCGCGATCCGACACCGCATCCAAAGAGTTAGCACATGGTGCATCAAAGCCCAACAATTCCGCCGTTTGTTCACGGTTGATGGGAAATGTTGTACCCGCCAATGCCGCAGAACCTAGCGGACACTGATTCATCCGCACTCTAGCGTCTGAAAACCTTGCATAATCACGGTTAAACATCTCAACATAAGCCAGCAAGTGATGCCCTAGGGTCACAGGCTGTGCCGTTTGTAAATGGGTAAAGCCAGGCATCACCGTTTCTGCATGTTCATCAGCTAATTTTACAAGAACACCTTGTAAATGTTTGATGCGCACCATTAAATCATCGGTGCGTTTTCTTAAATAAAGTCTTGTGTCTGTGCCTACTTGGTCATTGCGTGAACGTGCAGTATGTAAGCGTTTACCTGCATCACCAATGATGTCAGTTAGCCGCTTTTCAATGTTCATATGCACATCTTCAAGCGCAATAGTGAATTCAAATTCACCTGATTCGATTTCTTTCTCAACCTGATTCAAACCATCAAGAATCAGTTTTAAATCTTCTTCGCTTAAAATACCCTGTGCCGTAAGCATGGTGGCATGAGCCCGAGAGCCAGCAATATCTTCAGCATACATACGAGCATCAACATGCGTGGACGCATTAAAGGCTTCAACAAAAGCATCTGTTGGTGCTTCAAAACGCCCACCCCAAGGTTTATCCGACATGGGCTGCCTCCTTAGTGTTTTCTACTGCATCAGCCATACGGCGTGATGATGGTGTGCACTTTTCTTCAGGGCGAATGCCCAGCTTTTTAAAGAATGCTCTATCTTGCTCAGCTTCTTGGTTACCTGTTGTAAGAAGTTTCTCACCATAAAAAATAGAATTGGCACCAGCAAGGAAGCACAATGATTGCATTTCCTCAGACATCACTTCACGCCCTGCGGAAAGGCGAACATGCGATGCAGGCATGGTAATACGCGCCACAGCAATGGTGCGGATAAAATCAAAGTTATCTAAGTCTTCCACATCTGCCATAGGTGTACCTTCCACTTTCACCAACATATTAATCGGCACCGACTCAGGGTGTGGTTCCATGCGTGCCAATTGCGCAATCATACCTGCCCGATTGCGAATCGCTTCGCCCATACCAACAATACCACCACAACATACACTCATGCCTTGGCTGCGCACATTCTTCAAGGTATCCAAACGCTCTTCATAGGTACGTGTGGAAATAATGGTTTTATAAAATTCAGGGTCAGAATCAAGGTTATGATTATAATAATCCAAACCTGCATCTTTAAGCTTTTTAGCTTGTTCGGCATCCAACATACCCAGTGTGGCACAAGCTTCCATATCCATGGCTTTGACTTCACGAATCATATCCAACACCAACTCAAAAGCTCTGCCTTTAGGTTCGCGCCATGCAGCACCCATACAAAAGCGAGATGCACCTTTCTCTTTGGCAGCCT
>JALSZC010000211.1 GCA_027059605.1 Ghiorsea sp.
ACCATATTTTGCCCAGTGATGCCTTCACGCTTCACATATTTTTTGAGAGCCGCTAATGCCAATGCACCTGCAGGCTCAACAATGGCACGGATTTCATCGTAAATATCTTTGATGGCGGCGCATGTTTCGTCCGTGTCCACTAGGATGATTTCATCCAAATGTTGTTTGCATAAATCAAAGGTAATATCACCTACACGTTTCACCGCCACGCCATCGGCAAAAATCCCCACTTGGTCGAGTGTGACCAACTCATTCGCTTTGATGGATTCAAACATGGCAGCAGAATCCACAGGCTCTACACCTATCAATTTGGTTTGTGGTGACTTGGCTTTGAAATATGCAGCAATACCAGCAGCTAAACCACCACCGCCGATAGGAATAAACACAACATCAATGGGTAGGTTGCTTTGCTCGATTAACTCTTTAGCCACTGTGCCTTGCCCAGCGATAACCAACCCATCATCGTACGGGTGGATAAAAGTGTAGCCATTTTCATCACACAACACTTCAGCATGCGCCAAAGCATCCGAATAAGAATCACCTATCAACACCACATGCCCACCCATGGCTTCAACGGCAGATACTTTGATGTCTGGCGTGGTTTCAGGCATGACAATGGTGGCAGGAATGCCAAGCTTGGATGCGGCCAACGCCACACCTTGGGCATGGTTGCCTGCCGATGCGCAAATCACACCTTTGGCTTTGTCTTCTTCGCTTAAGTTGGCGATTTTATTGTATGCGCCACGAAGCTTGAATGAGAACACAGGTTGTAAATCTTCACGCTTGAAAGCGATGCGATTGCCTAAGCGTTTACTCAGCTTGGGTGCTGCAACCAAGGGCGTTTTGATGGCCACATCATACACTTTGGCATCATGGATGGCTTGGATATAGTCAAAAGTCATTGTCAAACCTCGGATAGCTGCTGCTTAAGCCAAGAGCTCAGCCAGCTTAGCATAAATAATACGCATAACATCAAAATAATGGCTGCACCTGATGGCCAATCATACTGATAAGACCACATCAAGCCAGCGAATGTGCCTGTTAACGAAAAGGATAGGCTTAATGCCCATAAGCTAAACATGGAGCGACCCCAAAACCATGCACATGCCGCGGGCAGCACCAATAAACCTGTGGTGAGCACAATGCCCGCAAGCTTAACGCACATCACCACGGTTAATCCCATCACACCATATAAAATCAGGCGAAGTCTGGCTGTGGCAATGCCTGATGCTTTGGCAGTGACCATATCAAATGCCATGCTCCACCAGCTTTTTGCCCACATCATTAAGCTGAGCAATACAAATAAACTGCCCCAAGTAATCCACCTGCTATCTTGCTCGGATACGGTGAGGATATTGCCAAATAAAAGCCCGAATAAATCCACTTCATAGCTGTTGGCATTGGAAATCAGAATCACACCCAACGCCATGCTGCCCGCAAAAAGTACGCCCGTTCCCGTATCTTCATTGATGCCTTGGCGATTGGGCATGGCAGCCAATAATAAGGCAATGATAATGGCGGTGACTGCGGCGGTGGGCAGCAGGGGCAAACTCAGTGTGACGGCAAGCCCTAAACCTGCAAGCGAGGCATGGGATACGCCTACGGTTAAAAAGGATAAACGGTGCGCTAAAACCATCATGGACATGGATGATGTGAGCACGGCAATCAAAAGCGCAGGCCAAAAGGCTGCTTGCATCACAGGGCTTGAGAAAAAGCTGCTTAAGAAATCAATCATGATGATGCTCGTGGTCAGAACTATGGTTTACAGGCGCACAACCAATGCAGCTTGCATCATGGGCAACGATGTTGACATGGTCACCATACATTTCACGCCAAACTTCATCGGGAATGGTATCGCCTTTTTTGGCATGATAATGGATGTTTTTATTCAAACATGCCACAGAATCCACATAAGAAGTGATGGCGGCAATATCATGCTCAACCATAAGCACAGTCATGCCTTTTTCATCGCAAAGCCTGCGCAGAAGTTGATATAATTTTTCTTGATGGCGACTATCTAGGGCAGCGGAAGGCTCATCCAACAACAAAAGCTTAGGCTCACGCACCAAAGCGCGCGCCAAACGAACACGCTGCTGTTGCCCGCCTGATAATTGCCTGAAATCAGCATGTTGATGCGCGGTCATTTCCACCAAATCAAGGGCATGACAAACCTGCTCCCGTTCCTGCTTGCGATTGCGCAATAGATAACGAAACAGCGAGGTATTGTAGCTGCTTAAACCCATGGCGACCACATCATAAACGCTAAGTGGTATATCAGGCTGTTTGCTTTGCGCTTGGTGTAAATAGCCTAAATCTTTAGCTAGTTTTCGGCGGGTATTTTGATTCAGGCAAGCGCCAAATAAATCAATAT
>JALSZC010000212.1 GCA_027059605.1 Ghiorsea sp.
CGCAGGATTCATCAATATCGGCATAACCAGTAACATCTTCTTGTAGAAGGGTGTTAGCTAGGTGCGCATTTTTTCTGACAAGTATTTGAAAAAGATGAAGACTAAGATGTAATCCCGAAACTCATCAGCATTCATTTTACCGCGCAGTGTGTTTGCAATATTCCAAAGCTGTTGTTGCAATATCCGCTTTTCTTCTTCTGACATCGCCCCTCCCAGAACCAATATAACAAACAGCACTTTGCCACAAGGAGCGGGGGCTTGCGTTTCAGAAATATGTGTTATACTAATTTACGTGATAGTTAAAAGGAGATTGAGATAAATATGAACTTTTTTAATCAACTGGAGTGGCTTCTGATTGTTTTCTCAACGCCCTTTATTTTGGCGGCATTGTTTGTGTTCGTCAGAAAACATATCAAAAAGTAAGGTGTTTGAGCTAGGTCCACGGCGGCAAAAGTCGTTCTCCATCTGCGGACAACCTTAACTCATTGTGGCTTGCTTTTCTGACGAGACTGGCCAAAAGTGCCCAGGGGTCATTGACTTTTTTTCGTTCGCAACATGCTGAAAATTCTGCAAAGACTATTCGTGTAGATTCTGTTGGTAGTTTGGCGCGTTGAACCATTGCGGCAACTCGACTTGGCGCATCTAATTTTGAAATATGAGCAGGAAATTGAACCCCAATTTTATTCTCTATTCCTTCTTGAGTTTCTGTGTTTTTTTGTGGCGCTTTTGTTTGCAGGCTTGAGGCTTGGTAATCAATTTGAGTATGAACCACAGTCTGCCTGCCTTGTAATCGGCCATTTTCGCCTTGTATGAATTCAGTCTTCCAAAGCCCAAGTTCCCGAAGATATTTAACCGCTTTGCTATACCGCTTATCACCAATTCTAAGGTTTTCTTTAATTTGTTTTTTTCGTACAACCCAATTTTCGGGTCGACTTTGTATAAGTGTCCAAATAGCTAGCGCGTCAGCGTTTTTTATATTTTGAATTGTCCTGCGCGAAAGAATTTGAAAACCTTCGCTGCCAAAGTTTTGTTTCAGCTTTGGATCATTAGTCATGCGTTTGAAGCTCGTTTTCGACTTTGAATCCAGTTCTGGATTTCGTTTTCTTCCCAACCAACGCTGTTTTTACTAAGCTGGATTCTTTTTGGGAAATCACCAGACTTTTCTAGTCGCCAAATTTGGGTCCGAGAAAGTCCAATGATTTCCGATAGTTGTGGCCATCTAATAATTTTCATGCAATCTCCTGCTTAGCGATGTGCAGCGGCAAAGGATACAGCAGCAGAAAGTCGTGACAAACGAGAATGAGACACTTTTTCTGTGCGTTTAAGCAGTTTTTGGTTGTTTCAGACGCTTTTTTATGAGTTTTTTTGAGTAAGAAGGTGATTTGTCCATATTACAATGTTCTGCATGGGCTACCTGATTTTTTAATTTTTATGTGCGTAACCCCGCAGTGCGGGTTATTTATACTATTTTACTTTTTAATATCTTTATTCTTTATGTACTTTGTTTTTCGAATGTTTGATTTACCGAATGTTCGGTAAATGCATGGTTCGGTGTTCGTAGTACAGTAACTTCTTAAATAATTGAATTTACTGGGTTTTATTATGTGTTTTAGCAGGGGTTGTGTTTTGAGAAAATGTGTTATGCTATTAGCAAGCGGTGGTTGAGCAAGCTTCACTCCTTGTCTTGCTCCCACCGCCTAATTTTTATTAAAGCGAGGTGTATAATGAAGCAAAAAAGAACGTTTACAGCAGATGAATACCACTTGATCTGGGAATTTTATTCCCAATCCAGCTTGAGCCATTGGTTTGAGCTCGATGAAATTACTGATAATTTTGATAAAATCATTGATAAGCTTCATAAGTTGGTACCTGTTCATGGTGTGTCATCTAGTGAGCATAGAGCATTATTTGCCAATGAATCCTTTGACTTAAAATGGGAAAGGCTACTTAATCACCTATTCATCCAGAGAAATTTGGGAATGTTGCCCTCAGGTGATTTGCAGCCTACTTTATCAGAGCCTCATCGAGAGGCTTTATCGTATGTTTTGGGTTTAGCTAAACAAAACGCTGTGCCTGAATATATACCTAAGTTCGTTAATCCTGCCGCAAAACCGTTGTATGACAGGCAACAGGAAGCGTTTTCCAAGGTTGAAACCTTAATATCCAGTGGGGATGTTATAAAGGATGAGTTGGAAGAAGCTATATTTTAACGGCTTTTTATGGGCAGCATTAAAACTAGAGGTTTCTCTGGCTCAATTTTTCTTCAAGGCGTTTAGCAAACTCGGTTAATGATATATTGCAAACTTTGCAGTATTCATTTAATTCCAAAATGTCTAGTCGTTTGTCACCCGACTCTACCTTTGCAACGTAAGAGTTGGGTCGCCCAAGAAGTTTTTGAATATTGGGGCCAGATAAACCAGCTTCAAGGCGTATAGACTTTAATAAGTCCAATAATAATGATTCTTGAACACTCCATTTATAACGACCCATGATGCAATGATAGATTACAACTTGATTTCTCCTATTATAGGATAAATACTGCCGCAAATTTTGAACTTGTATCTCTCGGGAGGGGGTTGAATGAAAAAACTATTACTATCTCTATTGCTTATCTTTTTACCTATAAATGCGTATGCACTTAATACGCAGTGGTTAAACCCAACGCCACAAAACAGTGATTTGTATAATATCATTTATGCTGCAAATAAATATATTGCAGTTGGAGCCAGAGGAGCCATTGTTAGCAGCGTCGATGGATATAGTTGGACGAAAGAAAACTCGGGCACAAGTAACTACATAAATGATATTGTTTGGAATGGTTCTCAATTTTTAGCCGTAGGTGGTAGTCTTTATCAAGATGAGATTCTCACAAGCCCTGATGGTATCACTTGGTCACAACAAAGTACTGGTTCTAGCGCATTCTTTAATGCTGTTGTTTGGGATGGTAATCAGTTTGTTATTGTGGCTAACAGCGGGAGAGCTTTAACCAGCAGCGATGGCATCACTTGGACTTCACATATTACAGGAAATGGGTTTTCTTTGAATGATGTGTGTTGGAATGGTTCGATACTTGTGGCAGTGGGCACTTCGGGGAAGGTAGCAACAAGTTTAGATGGGGTAACTTGGTCATTACAAACATCAGGCGCATCTAATAATAGCTTGAATCATATAATATGGACAGGTACTCAGTTTATCGCTCTTGGTTCTGGTGGTATTATGATAACAAGTCCAGATGGGCTTACTTGGACTTTAAGAAATACAGGAACAGCTAACCCTCTTAATCAATTGGTTTGGACTGGATCCTTATATGTTGCAACCTCAAATGCTAGCACAGTTTATACTAGCTTGGATGCTATTACATGGCAACAGCAAACGACAACTGATACTGGTTGGACAAGTGGGATTGTTTGGTCGGGCACACAGTTTGTGGCGGTTGGTGAAACGGGAGCTATTCTAACGAGTCCTGATGCAATTAACTGGGTTAATCAATCCTTAGTCACTCGGGCAAATATCAATGCAGTAGCTTCAAGCGGACAGGTATATGTGGCGGTAGGTGATGCTGGTGAGGTCTTAAGAAGTACCGACGGTATAACGTGGTCGGTGCAAACATCAGGAGTTACGGTGAATCTATTAGATGTAATGTGGGATGGGTTAAAGTTTATTGCTGTTGGTAATGCTACCATTATTACTAGCGCTGACGGTATAACTTGGACAGCGCAAGCGGTTCCTGCAGCTCAGGCATTAAATACAATCACTTGGAGCGGTACTAAATATATTGCGGCAGGTGTAAATAGCTCTTTAGTTGAAAGTCTTGATGGGCTTACTTGGACGGCAGTAACTGGGGTTGGCAATACTTATAGTAGTGCATGGGGAAACGGATTGTTTGTTAGGGTAGGACTAAGCGGCGGTATTTTTACAAGCCCAGATGGTATTACTTGGACAGGTAATCAAAGTCCTGGAGGCTTGACAGCACTTATTGATATTGTTTGGAATGGCTCTCAGTTTGTTGCTGTGGGAGCGAGTGGTTTAATAATAAGTAGTACAAATGGAATAGCTTGGACAAGACAGACCTCTGGGACACTTGTAAGTTTAAGTAGCGTCACCTGGGATGGCGCACAGTTTATAGCTGTTGGAGGTACTGAATTATTAACTAGTGCTGATGGTGTAAACTGGGCATCACAGGTCTCTGGTTCGACGCAAAGTTTACTAAATGTTATGTCTACTGGTAGCACAACAATTGCTTCTGGCCAGTTAGGTACAATTTTACAGTTTAGTTTTTTGCCAAACCTGCAAGAAATAACTCCTGTGCCAGTGCTGGCAAATAATACCACGCCTGCATATACCTTCTCTTCAGATGAGGCTGGAACTATTTCTTATGGAGGGGCTTGTTCATCAGCAACCACAGTTGCTGTGGCTGGGAATAATACAATTACCCTAAATGCGTTGCCCGATGGTGTATATAGCAATTGTACAGTATCAGTAACAAATGGCATAGGTAAAGTGTCAGCACCTTTAACATTATCAACCTTCACTATTGATACTATAGCTCCGAATGCCCCGAGTCTTACTCAACCTTTAAATAATACTGTCACAAATAACAACGCTCAACCTTTGATTACAGGTAGTTCAGATAACAATGTGACCATAAGTATCATGGATGGAAATACGAACATCGCGTCTGTGTCTGGAGGAGCAACATGGGTGTTAAATGCTGGAGTAGGTACCTTCACAGAAGGTTTGCACGTTATCACTGCTTCAGCAGTTGATGGAGCTGGAAATACAAGTTTAAGCTCTTCTCCTGTCAATTATACTGTTGATTTAACGTCACCAACGATAACAGTACCTTCAAACATTACCGTTGAGGCAACATCAGGGTCGGGAGTAAGTAGTACTCAACCAAGTATTGCTTCATTTCTTTCTGCAGCCTCGGCAACAGATAATATTGCAGTGTCACCTACAATTTCACACAATGCGCCTGCCCTATTTCCTTTGGGTGATACAAGTGTCACATTTACTGCAACTGATGATGCCTTGAACAGTAGGTTTTCAACTGCAATAGTAAGTGTAGTAGATACAACACCACCTGTAATTACCTTAAATGGTGCTGCAGATGTGTATGTTGAGGCAGGCTCTAGCTATGTTGAGGCAGGGGCTAGTGCAACAGATATTGTTGATGGAACCGTCACGGTTCAGACTACTGGCAGTTTGAATACAAATACTGTGGGCATCTATAATTTAACTTACTCAGCTTCTGACAGTCATGCGAACACAGCTTCGTCAGTAGTTCGTCGTGTGCATGTCATCGACACTACACCTCCTGTTTTTTTAAATTTGCCATTAGCAGATATTTACTCTTCACAGACTAGTATGTCTTTAGCTATACCTAGTGTATCAGATGTGTCACCTGTAACAGTTTCAAACAATGCACCAAGCGTCTACCCTGTTGGGGTAACTACAGTAACGTGGACTGCAACTGATAGCAGCGGTAATAGCTCAACAGCAACCCAAGACATCATTGTGTCATCTTCAGGTGCAAACCCTGTGCCTTCAGGGCAAGATAGTGGCGGCAGCAGTGGTGGTGGATGTATGTCAGGAACAGGCTTCCCCAATGCTGCCATATTAATACTCTTGTTACTTTATATTCAGCGGAGTTTTATACCCAAAAGTCTTTAATAAGCAAAAACCGAGTAATACTCTCGGGTATCTTTTTTATGATTGGTTTATAGTGGCCAAAAAAATTTGGCCACGCTATTAGAGTTTTCCAAAATAGCCGTTCAGTAACATTGGGATCCATCCCATCATTATGTCGGTGAGGTCTTACTTGGCTGTAATAACCAATGATGTAATCCCACACCGACTGGTTTGCTTCATTAAATGATTGGGGTATCTATTTAGTCCTTAAACTTCTAAAAAACCTTTCCATCGGGCTATTATCTCAGCAATTTCCTCTTCGACTCATACTTTGGGTCGGAAGCAGGCATTCACTCAACGGCTGTTGGCGACCAAAAGCAGCCGTTCGGTATTTTCATTTTGAAACCTAATTTGTGTCTACTTTTTAGATGCAGCCACTAACGGTACTCTAGTGGTTCTCTATCGTGCATGTATGCGAAGGCAATAAACCAAATGGTTTTAGCAGTGGTTCATCAGTGTACTTGTAGGTACACTGTAAAAATAGGTTAAAATCTTGCGGACAAGGGCTGTCTGATTGTTGTGGGTGGATTAATTAACTATATTTGAACTTATCTCGTCTAAATAATTTGCCCATGCTTGCATCATTTCTTTTCTTTTGGCTAAATATTTTGAGCGGTTATAAGCTCTGGATGTTTCTGTACCAATTTGATGTGCGAGTTGGGTTTCAATTGCATCATGATCCCAGCCCTGTTCATGTAATATCGAACTTGCAGTGGAGCGAAAACCATGGGCAGACATATCATCAGCACCATATCCAAGCCTACGAAGTGCATTTGTCATAACATTTTTGCTGATAGGTTTTGCTCCATGCCGTTGGCTAGGGAACACGTAGGGGCTGTAGCCAGTGATGCTTTGGATTTCTTTTAGCTTGGCTAGAACTTGCTTGGCTAAGGGTACAATATGATCCCGTTCTTTCTTCATTTCCGTGTCAGGAATTCTTAATAGTTTATCTTTGAAGTCTATGTATTTCCATTTTAGTTCGCGCACCTCTTTGGGTCTTAGAAATAGCCGAGGAATTAGCTTTAATGCTTGAACGGTGCAATAGCTGCCACTTTGATTTGTATCAATGGCATAAATCAGTTTGCCCAGTTGTTTGGGGTTGGTGATAGCCGCTCTGTGCTTTACTTTTTTAAGTGGTTGCAGAATATCCGAAAGCGGAAACCCTTGGGCAGGGTTGTTGCGGGTTAACCTATGGGCTAAGGCATGACCAAAAATGCGGTTAATAATAGATAAGATGTTTGATGCAGACCTTGCACGTTCATTCTTTTCAAGCTTGAGCATGATTTCGGTAATATGGCCGTGGTCAATCTGATCCATGGATAAAGAGCCAATGTCAGGGAATACATCCCGAGTTAACCATCTTTTTATTTTTGTACTATTATCAGTTGTCCAACCCGCAGATTGTTTTTCCCACCACGTTAGTGCGATATGTTCAAATGTATGGGTAGGGTCGGCCTTTCTTTTTGCCTCTTTTCTTTCAGCCATGGGATTGATTCCGTGAAGAAGTTTAGCACGGTTTCTGTCAGCAAGTTTTCTTGCATTGGCTAAAGTAATAGTGGGGTATGAGCCGAGAGCCATTTCTTGATGCTTCTTAGCAAATTTATATCGGAAGCGCCAAAGCTTTGAGCCATTTGATTTTATTAACAGATATAGTCCTTTAGCATCATACAGCTTGTATTGTTTCTTATCCGTAGGCGGCTTTGCTTTTTCAATTTCTATTGCTGTTAATGGCATCTAACACCTCTAATGGGGTATAATGTTGGGGTATCCATACATTAAGGCGAAAAAATCAATACTTCAAGCTTGGGTATATCCCAAGTTATACCCCACTATCAGGGTGCAATACGGTGGATAGTAGTGAAGCACGATGTAACAAGGAGGCAACAAAAAAGCCAGTAAACACTAGGCTTACTGGCTCTCTTGAAACTGCCTGAAAAGCAGTTAGGCAGATTACATCATGCCGCCCATACCACCCATGCCGCCCATATCAGGCGCGCCAGCTGCTGGTGCTGCAGGCTCAGGAATGTCTGCAACCATAGCCTCGGTTGTAATCAACAAACCAGCGATGGACGCTGCATGTTGCAATGCAGTACGTGTCACTTTGGTTGGGTCAATCACACCCATTTTCACCAAATCGCCATACGCTTCAGTGCCAGCGTTGTAGCCGTAGTTAGCATCTTTTGCATTTGCAACTTCATTCACAACCACAGAAGCTTCGCCGCCACCATTGCTTACGATTTGACGCAAAGGTGCTTCGATTGCAGTGCGGACAATATTGATACCCGCATCTTGGTCGCTATTGTCACCTTTAAGGTTATCCAAAGCTTTGCGAGCACGGATAAGTGCAACACCACCACCTGCAACAATACCTTCTTCCACTGCTGCGCGTGTTGCGTGTAATGCATCATCCACGCGGTCTTTTTTCTCTTTCATGGCAACTTCTGTTGCTGCGCCGACTTTAATCACGGCAACACCACCAGCCAATTTTGCCAAGCGTTCTTGTAATTTTTCTTTGTCGTAATCAGAAGTTGATTCTTCAGCTTGTTTGCGAATCAAGTTGACACGAGCAGCGATAGCATCTTTATCACCAGCACCATCTACGATGATAGTTGTATCTTTGGTGATTTGAACAGTGCCCGCTTGACCCAAATCATCTAAAGTTACATTTTCCAATTTCAAGCCAAGGTCTTCAGAGATAACTTTACCACCTGTGAGGATAGCCATGTCTTCCATCATTGCTTTACGACGGTCACCAAAACCAGGTGCTTTGATTGCAGCAACATTCATTACACCGCGCATTTTGTTTACAACCAAAGTTGCTAACGCTTCGCCTTCGATATCTTCAGCGATAATCAATAATGGTTTACCAGAACGAGCTACTGCTTCCAAGACTGGAAGTAGGTCGCGCATGTTTGAGATTTTTTTCTCGAAGAATAAAATGTACGCATCTTTTAATTCCGCTTCCATGCGATCTGCATTGGTTACGAAATAAGGCGACAAATAACCACGGTCGAATTGCATACCTTCAACCACATCCAATTCTGTTTCCAAGCCTTTGGCTTCTTCCACAGTAATCACACCTTCTTGACCTACTTTTTCCATGGCATCAGCAATAATTTTACCAATTTCAGCATCACCATTGGCAGAAATAGTACCGACTTGTGCTACTTCCTCCTGGTTTTTTACAGGGTTTGATAGGTTGGCAAGTTCAGCGGTTAAAGCTGCTACTGCTTGGTCGATACCGCGTTGTAAGTCCATTGGGTTCATACCCGCTGCAACGGCTTTATTGCCTTCTTTGGCAATGGCTTGCGCCAATACTGTTGCGGTTGTTGTACCGTCACCTGCGATGTCCGCAGTCTTAGACGCAACTTCTTTCACCATTTGTGCGCCCATGTTTTCAAATTTGTCTTCTAGCTCGATTTCTTTAGCTACAGACACACCATCTTTAGTGATGGTTGGTGCCCCCCAAGATTTATCAAGCACAACATTACGACCTTTGGGACCTAATGTTACTTTTACTGCATTTGCTAATTTATCAACGCCTGCAAGCATTTTAGCGCGAGCTTCGTCTCCGAATTGAATTTCCTTAGCCATGTTTAAAACTCCTTAAGTATTAAATGAAATTGATTGTTTTTAAGTTTAATCGATAACGCCAAGAATGTCGTCTTCACGCATCAAGAGAAGTGTTTCACCATCAATCTTGATTTCGGTGCCGGCGTAAGTTGAGAAGATAACAGTATCGCCTTCTTTAACGTCCAATGCGCGAAGGTCGCCATTATCCAATAGTTTGCCTTTACCAACAGCGATAACTTCACCTTGCAATGGTTTTTCTTTTGCTGCGTCAGGGATAATGATGCCGCCTGCAGTCTTTTCTTCTTCAGCTAAGCGACGAACGATAACACGATCGTGTAATGGGCGAATGTTTGCCATTTTGTTTCTCCTTCTTTAAGAATCTTAAAAGTAAGGTCTATATAAGAACGCGAAATCAGGAATTCAACCCCTTAGATGCTTTTTTTTATGCTGCCATGTTAAACCTTGAAAAACCGTAAGCGGTTGGCGTTAGAGACCACAGTTACAGATGACATCGCCATAGCTGCACCTGCAAGCATGGGGTTGAGTAAAATACCCATAGGCATAAACAAAATACCTGCGGCAACAGGGATGGCTAAGGTATTGTAAATAAATGCACCGAGTAGGTTTTGTTTGATGTTGGTCAAGGTGGAAGATGAAATGCGAATGGCATCGGGTATGGCTGTTAAGCTAGAGCGCATCAACACCACATCCGCACTTTCAATGGCAATATCTGAACCATGGGCAATGGCAAAGCCAACATTAGCGCGGGCTAATGCTGCGGCATCATTAATGCCATCACCCACCATGGCTACGACTTCCCCTTTTTCTTGAAGTTTTGCGATGACATTGTCTTTATCATCGGGTTTGACTTCGGCAGTGACATCATCAATGCCCACTTCTTTTGCAACTGCCAAGGCGGTTTGCTCATGGTCACCCGTAAGCATTTGTACTTTTAAGCCTAAAGTATGCAAAGCGGCAATGGCTGCTTTGGCATCAGGTTTGATGGGGTCAGCAATGGCAATAATGGCGATGATTTGATGATTTTTGGCTAGAAAAACGGGAGTTTTGGCTTGTTTTGCTAAGTTTTTACTAATTTTTTGCCAGTTTTTATCCGATTTTACATTGTTTTCGTGTAAAAAAGTATCGTTGCCAATCAAAATGTTCGCACCATCCACGCTTGCCGATACGCCGCCACCAAAGCTGGCTGCAAAGTTTTCAGCGTCAGTAATAGTTAAACCTTTGTTTTCAGCCGCTTGAACAATGGCTTTGCCCAATGGGTGTTCTGAACCTTTTTCTACGGCTGCGGCAAATATCAAAGCATCATCTTCACTGATTGATTCTGTGATAATATCAGTGACTTGGGGTTTGCCTTGGGTAATTGTGCCCGTTTTATCTAATACTACTGTGGTTAAGTGGGACGCACGTTCTAGTGCTTCACCTTTGCGAATAAGAATGCCGTATTCGGCAGCCTTACCAATGCCAACAATCATAGAAATGGGGGTTGCCAAACCTAGGGCACATGGGCAGGCAATGAGTAAAATACTCATGCTGGTTACCAATGCTAAGGTCATATTATCCATATATAGCCACCAAAACAGACCTGTAGATAAAGCGATAAATAAAACGATAGGCACAAAAACGGATGCAACCTTATCAACCAAGCGTGCAATGTCAGGCTTAGCACTTTGGGCACGACGCACGGTTTCAATGATTTGGGCAAGCGTGGTTTCAGCACCAATACGTGTAGCTGTGTATAAAAAAGTGCCACTGTCGTTCATAGTGCCTGCAATCACTTCATCACCTTGGGCTTTGGATACAGGCATAGGCTCGCCTGTGAGCATAGATTCATCGATAAAAGATGCACCTTCAATGATATTGCCATCCACGGGGATTTTCTCGCCAGGGCGTACGCGCACCACATCACCAATAGCTACTTCTTCAATAGGAATGTAAACTTCTTTACCACCTCGTATAACACATGCAGTTTTTGCTTGTAAAGATAACAGCTTTTCAATGGCCTGATTGGTTTTTCCTCGGGCACGAGCTTCTAACACATGCCCAATATTCACCAAGGCAATCACAATCAGTGCGGCTTCAAAATAGACATGACGGCTGGCTTCAGGGATAAGGCTTGGAAATGCAACAACAGCCATGGAATATAACCATGCAACCCCTGTGCCCATGGCAACCAGCGTATCCATGCTGGTATTTTTATGCTTTAAACCATTCCATGTGCCTTTAAAATAATGCGAGCCTGAATATGCCATCACACCAAGTGTTGCTACAGTAATGAATAACCAAAAACCTTGCGCATCAAGGCTGGGCAATAATCCCAACATGTTTGCTGCCATCAGTGGGAAACCAGTGAGTATGGCTAGGGCACTTTGTTTGATGCGATATTGAAGGTGTGCCGCTTCGGCTTCATGTTTTTTGGATTCATCATCAGTGGATACCAACACTTTGGCGTGATATGAGCCTGCTGATTCAATGGCATCAATAATGTTGGCTTCGATTGTTCCCGAAGCGTCAGGGCGAGCTTCAACGCGCGCAGTTCTATCGACCAAATTGATACTTGCCGACACAATACCATCCACAGCATCAAGTTTGTTCTCGATTTTCCCTACACATGATGCGCAGCCCATGCCTTCAATTGATAAGCGTATTTCTTGGTTTTTCATGCTATTTGTCTGACCTCATTCCATAGAACTGGATAAAATGTACTCGTAGCCTATGCGCTTGTCATGTATTGTGCGCCTTATTCCATATTGAAGGTAGGGTTATGAATAGTTACGGATTTGAAGATACAACATACAAAGCAGTAGGCGGTCATGATGGTTTAGTGAAGCTGGTGGATGACTTTTATGAGGCTATGGACACTTTGCCTGAAGCCAAGCACATCCGTGATATGCACCCTGATGATTTGGAAGTGACAAAAGATAAGCTAGTTTACTTTTTATCGGGCTGGATGGGTGGCCCGCGCATTTATGGTGAAAAGTATGGTGGTGTTAGTATTCCTATGGCGCACCAACACCTTAAAATCACAGCCGAAGATGCAAAAGCATGGCTGACTTGTATGAAAGCCGCATTGGATAAGCATGATTTTCCTGATGACTTCAAAGCATATTTGTTGGAACAATTAGCATTTCCTGCCAATAGGATTCATCAAGTGAGTCAAATGAAGCACGGGCATACAAGCTAAAAAAGAGGAGAAAACTATGAAATGGACCATTTGTATAATAGCTACGAGCCTATTGCTCACAGGTTGCGCAAGCTATAAGAGAACGCTCACCAACAGCAAGGGTGAAACGATTACCTGTGAAGCTAGTGGTAAGAATGGTATTATTACAGGGATATATTTACGCAAGGGTTTTAATAATTGTATTAACGAAGCTAAATCAGAAGGGTTTAAAGAAGTAAAAACACCTAAATAATTAAAGCTTTTTAACAATTTTCTTGTATCAATTTCTTGGGTTCTCGCTATATTGCAGCGCATTAGTCTGTTGTGCGCATGTGAAATAGCGATATAAATTTTTAATCCTGGTCTTCACGTCAACACACGATTTATCACGCGAAAGCGGATGAAAATGTGGCGTACACGTGGAGATATAAGCAATCTTTTTGCAAGTATCCCTTTGAAAACAATATAAATGGTGATGTTGGTTGATTTCAACCAGCGGTTTGCCGTATGTTTTTTTGAAAGACAAATATAAATGTAAAAAGACGTAAGCGTCAGGAAACACAAGAAAAATGTCAGAAAATATAGAAAATACACTCGAAAAAGCTTCGGAAATAACCTTTAAAGATTTGGATTTAAGCCCAGAGGTTCTTAAAGGCTTGGATGATGTGGGTTATGAAAAACCATCACCCATTCAAGCAGAAATTATTCCACATGTTGTAGAAGGTAGAGATGTGTTGGGTCAGGCGCAAACGGGTACGGGTAAAACCGCTGCATTTGCACTCCCAGTATTGTCCAAAATTGATTTGAGCCAAAAGAACCCTCAAGTGTTGGTGCTTGCGCCAACCCGTGAGCTTGCAATTCAAGTGGCAGAAGCATTTCAAAAATATGCTAAACATATGAAAGGTTTTCATGTGTTGCCCATTTATGGTGGCGCAAGTTATGATGGGCAATTGAAACAATTAAGGCGCGGTGTGCATGTTGTGGTGGGCACACCAGGGCGTGTGATGGATCATATGCGCCGCAAAACCTTGAAGCTGGATAACCTTAAAACATTGATTTTGGATGAAGCAGATGAAATGTTGCGCATGGGTTTTATTGATGATGTAGAATGGGTGCTTGAGCAAACGCCACCAACCCGTCAAATTGCTTTATTTTCAGCAACTATGCCGTCACAAATTCGTAAAATCACCAACAATTACCTGAACAAACCTGTTCATATCACAATTAAAACCAAAACATCGACTGCGATGACTATTCGCCAGCGTTATTGGATGGTTAGTGGCCGCCATAAAGTGGATGCATTGACCCGCATTTTAGAAGCGGAAACTTTTGATGGTGTGATTATTTTCGTGCGTACCAAAACAGCAACGGTTGAACTTGCAGAAAAATTGCAGGCGCGCGGTTATGCTGCTGCGGCCTTAAATGGTGATATTGCACAAAATCAACGTGAACAAATCGTCAACAAACTGAAAAAAGGTCAAATTGATATTTTGATTGGTACTGATGTTGTGGCGCGTGGGCTTGATGTTGAGCGTATCTCACATGTGATAAACTATGATGTGCCACATGATACGGAATCTTATGTGCATCGCATTGGTCGCACTGGCCGTGCAGGACGTTCTGGCGAAGCTATTTTGTTTGTCGCACCACGTGAGAAACGTATGTTGTATGCGATTGAACGTGCAACCAACCAACGTGTTGAATTGTATGTGATGCCTTCTACAGAAGATATTAACAACAAACGCATTGAGGACTTTAAACAGAAAATCACGGCTACGTTGGAAGAGGGCGGTTTGGAGCTGTTTTCCAAAATTATCGAAGAATATGAAGAAGAACATAATGTACCAGCCCAAGAAATTGCAGCGGCATTGGCGAAGATGGTACAAGGTTCAGAGCCCTTCTTACTGAAAGATATGCCCAAAGTTCGGGGTGGGCGTGATGAGCCTAGAGATTTGCGTAGTCATGGTGGCAACCGCGAGTATCATGAAAAGCCGTTAGCAAAAGGTTTTAGTCGTTATCGTTTGGCTGTTGGTTCTGATTTGGGTGTGCGCTCTGGAAATATTGTGGGTGCGATTGCCAATGAAGCGGGTATTGATAGCGAGTTTATCAATAACATTGTGATTCGTGATGACCATTCCATGGTTGATTTGCCCGAAGGTATGCCAGATTCAATTTTTAAAACATTGAAAAAAACACGTATTGCAGGCAAAGCCATCAATTTGGAGCAAGTTGAAGTGGAATTTGGTGGTGATGAACCGCGTAAACGCCGTGGTAACTTCCGAGGTGGTCGTGGTGGCAGCGGACGTGGTCGTGCGGGTAATAACCGTGGCAGCCGTAGTGGTGGTGGACGTGGTCGCGGTGCACCAAGACGCGGACGTTAAGCTCAGCTACGTTAAAACCTGCTGAATAAATCTAAGCCTCGATAACAAGTAATTGTTGTCGGGGCTTTTTTATGCCTATAGTTCAGCATACGAGGTGAGCCATGAAATATAACCAGCTTGGAAGCAGTGATTTAAACGTATCTGAAATATGTTTGGGTACCATGACCTTTGGTGAACAAAATACTGAAGAAGAAGCGCATGCCCAACTAGATATGGCTGCAGATTATGGGGTAAACTTTATTGATACGGCTGAAATGTATCCTGTTGCACCACGCGCTGAAACGCAAGGGCGAACTGAATCGTATGTGGGTTCATGGCTGAAAAACCAGCAACGAGATAAGTGGATTGTTGCCACTAAAATCACAGGCCCATCACGCGGCTTTGAATGGATTCGTGGCGGCCCACGCATCACTAAAGCGCACATTGAAACTGCGATTGAAGATAGTTTGGCGCGTTTGCAAACAGATTATGTTGACCTCTATCAAATCCATTGGCCAGACCGCTATGTGCCTATGTTTGGCAGCACCAGTTATGATATTCATCAAGCGCATGAAGCCATAGCCATCGAAGAACAACTTCAGGCATTAGCTGGTTTGGTGGATACCGGTAAAGTACGGTATATTGGTTTGAGTAATGAAACACCTTGGGGTGTGAGTGAATTTAGCCGTTGTGCTAAAGTATTGGGTTTACCGCATATTGTGAGTATTCAAAATGCATATCATTTGATGAACCGCACTTTTGAGGCTGGGCTTGCCGAAGTTTGCGCACATGAAAAGGTGGGATTATTGGCTTATAGCCCGCTTGCCTTTGGGCATTTGACGGGCAAATATGTGGATGATCCGCAAGCCAAAGGGCGGGTGACACAATTTCCGCAATTCACCCAAAGATACAGCAAAACCAATGTGGCAGAAGCCGTGCAGGCGTACACCCAAATCGCGAGAGATGCAGGGCTTAGCCCTGCGCAAATGGCTTTAGCATTTGTGCGCAGCCGTTGGTTTACAGCGAGCACCATCATTGGTGCAACCACGTTAGAGCAGCTTAAAGAAAACCTTGAAAGCACGGATGTTGTGTTAACTGAAGAAGTCTTAGCGCAAATTGAGCAGGTGCATCAGAAGTATCCTAACCCTGCACCATAAAGACAATTTGAATATGCTGCTTCATCCTTTCTTTTGCTAACCACCTTAGCACAGCTATAGCAAAGGGAAGGTGTTGTCACAGCCTACACACCGTCATTTCCGCGCCTCTCCAAGGTGTACTCTCTGCCTTTGGTGTTCACTTTAAGGCGGGAAATCTTTTTTTTCTTCGTGCGCTTCGTGTTCTTTGTGGTTCGTTTGTAATTCCTCTGTATTCTCTGCGCTCTCTGTGGTTAGATTGTTTCGTCACTTACCGTTGATATATTCCTCATCATTAAAGGTGACCAGCCAGTTGGGATAATAGCAGATAAAGCCCGAAACAATCCATGTGCTAATCACAGCTTCCATACCACCCATCAATGCTAAAACCAGAGTGAAATCTTGGTAAATATGGAATGATGGATAGTCTGTCCAGAGCAGTAAGCAGCCCGTGAGCACGGCATCCACTGCCCACATACACAACAAATCACCAAACCCAACCTTGGCAAAATAAACGGGAACTATGCGAGGAAATTTGTAGTAAAAGAAAAGGTGTACACTTGCAGCTATGACAACGGGCAACAATACGGATGTGGTGATATTAAAGCCAAGTGTTGAAACATCACCTATGCCCTTGGTAACCAGTAAAAACACATGTACTGCCGATAAAATGACAATGGCTGTCCAAGGGCCAACCATCATCACCGTCAGCATTACACCCAACCAATGCATATTCATACCGGGTTTGATATCCGATTGCAGCATATACAAGGCAGATAGTGCTACGAAAATAAAGGCAACCTGCAAACCTTCAGACCAACCTGACCAAAAGCGCGTTTCCGTACGCCAGATGGCAAACAGTATCACGGGCACTGCAATGATGTTGCATATCATGATAATATAATCGGGATAAAGACCTGCGGGGATATGCATGATTACATCAGTTGGCTACTGAAGTGCAGCTTTCACTTCGGTAGAGACTTTGCTCATGTCAGCCTTGCCTTGCGCTTTGGGTCGGACAATGCCCATCACTTTACCCATGTCTTTCATTGAAGTGGCACCTACTTCTGCAACGGCATCAGCAACCAGTTTTTTAATTTCAGTATCATTCATTTGTTCAGGCAAATAAACCTCTAACACTTTAATTTCAGCTTGTTCTTTTTCAGCCAGCTCAGGGCGACCTGCCTCAAGATATTGGTTTGCTGAGTCTTTACGTTGTTTGATGAGTTTGCCGATGACCGCAAGTGTTTCTGTGTTTTCTAAAGCTTTGCCCAATTCAATTTCTTTATCTTTAATGGCAGCTCTAAGCATGCGGATAACACTGAGTGCTACCTTATCTTTTGCTTTCATAGCAGCTTTCATATCATCTGTAATTTGTTGAATCAGCATAGTTTAACACCTTTCGTATAGTTTAGGGCAGAGATATTAGAGGTGTTGTTGGCTCATGCAAGCAAAACACTGTTTTTTTATAAATATTAAGCTTAAAATTGATGTGTATTTTTTTTAATGTAATATTTATCTTGATGTGGCTATGCTACGCCACCATGACATTTTATCATCAAACACTTAAACCTATTCTTTATCGTGTTGGCTCTATGCCAGTTGCGATTTTACTTCTATTGCTGCTGTCCGTTGCTTCGGTAATAGGTACAGTACTCAAGCAAAACCAAGATCAAGCTGATTATTTGCATCAGTTTGGACCAACATGGTATTGGACGTTTCGTGCCTTAGGCTTGTTTGACATGTATCATACTTGGTGGTTCTTGACGATTTTGGGTTTGTTAATGTTTTCTTTGGCGGCATGTTTGTTGCGCAATACACCTAGATATTTACAAGAAATGAAAAACCGCAAAGGTACCATGAATGAAAATGCACGTAAGCATATTGAGCATAAGTTTGATTTAACTTTTGATGATAAAGAAAGAGTGGTATCAAGTATTAAAGAATCACTACCTGGGTGGAAATGGATGGAGACCCAAGTCGGTGATGTGCTTTGGTTGCGTGGTGATAAAGGACGTTTTCATAAATGGGGTTACATCACTGTTCATACTGCAATGCTGGTTATTTTGATTGGTGGTTGGATGAGCGTCCAATTTGGTTTTCGAGGTAATATGGCAGTACCAGAAGGAGGTAAAGAAAGCGAAATTTCTTTCCTTAAAGGTACAACTACAGAGTATTTAAAAATGCCATTTGAAATACGTTGTGACGATTTCACTGTGAACTTCTTCTCTACGGGCGCACCATCTGAGTTTCGTAGTACCTTAACTATCATTGACGATGGCAAAGAAGTGATGACCAAAGATATTATTGTGAATGAACCATTGTCATATAAAGGTGTGCGCATTTATCAAGCGTCGTTTGGTGATGGGGGCTCAATGGTTACATTAAAGCTTCATCGCTTAAATAAAAAAGGTAATGTTGATATAGCTAAAGCCAGAGTTTACACCATGTTTGAGGATCCATATTCTGATGTAAGCTTAGAATTTAAAGATTTCCGCCCGTATAATATTGAAAACATGGCAGCGGCAGGAGAACCCAAAGACTTTAAAGATATGGGGCCAGCAGTCGATTTTGTGATTCGTGGCAAAGGACTGACACCAGTATTGGTGCGTAGCTTTATGAATCCTTTTATTATTAATGGGCAAAATCAAGGCTCTTATATGATGGTTTCAACAACGGGTGACGCACGTGATTTTGAAACATTCTTGTTGGGTCTAGATTTCTCAGAGCCTAAGGAATGGGAACTGTTTCAGGCATTTGTACACCGTTTACCAACGGAACAGGGTGCAACAAAAGAAGATAACTTAAATGCATTCCGTGCAGCTTTGGATGAAGTTTATCCTGATGGAAGACCGAGTGATTTACCGATGTTGGGTAACCGCGTGATTCAAGCTTTGAAAGTATTGCCTGATATGCCGTGGCCATTTGTACCTGTGCTAGAAGATTATGATCAAACCTATTATACAGGCTTGCAGCTTGCCAAGGATCCAGGTATGGATGTGGTTTGGATTGGCAGTGCCTTGCTGGTTGGTGGCTTGTGTATCATGTTTTATGTTGCCCACCGTAAAGTATGGGTGAAAATCCAAGAACAAGAAAACGGTGAAGTCAAAGTAGAAGTGACTGGTTTGAGTAATCGTAACCCTGTTGCTTTTGAACAAGAGTTTGAAGATTTAGAGAAACAAATCAAAAACGCGTATGAACAAGGAGTGAAAGTATGACAGCGATAACAGCAGATAAAGTTAGTTTTACCAGTTCGATGTATAAAGGGCGGATTGCCCATGTGCGCAACTGGGCTTATTTGGGCTTGTTGGCAGGTTTGGCGGCTATGGCTATGTTTGGTGGAGATGGTTATGTAGAAGATAACTTTGTATTCCAAATGTTTAGCCTTGAAGGTGTAAAGTGGATGGCTGGTGGTGCTGTGATTGGTATGGGGTATGCCTTTACAACATCAGAATCCAAGTTTCGTGCATTTCGTTTTTCTGAGATTCTAGTACCTTGGTTGGATGGTGCAGTATTGATGGTGGCATTGATGGGCTTATATACTTTATTTGAACCATCTGAAGCCATGATTACCTATGAAGACCAATCCAATTTGTTCTCAGGTAAAGTCATTATGACCATGAATGTGGCGATGCTATTTTCAGCTCTGTGTTATATTGCATACCTTTTTGCACCTGATTCATTTATTGGTAAATTGGGTACAGCAACGGCTTGGATTGGTGTGTATGCTGGTGGCTCTGCATTATTACTGCGTTGGTATGAATCATATTTATTGATGGGTGGTGATATTGGTCATGCACCTGTGTCGAACTTGTATGAAGTGTTTATCTTATTGTTTTGTGTGATTTGTGTGATTTATTTAACGCTTGAAAGTCGTCATAATGCGCGTGGTCTTGGTGCATTTGTCATGCCGATTGTGGCAGCAGGTATTTTCTTCTCAATTTGGTTGGAATCAATTGGACAGTCTGACATCAAACCACTTGTACCAGCATTGCAGTCTTACTGGATGAAGATTCATGTGCCGTTAAACTTTATTGGTTATGGTTCATTTGCTGTAGCTTGTGCAGCAGGTATGGCTTGGTTGTTCCGTAATCGTTTGGAGCAAAATGGTTCACAATCACGATTGTTGTCGGTGTTCCCATCATTAAAACAATTGGATAGTCTAGCTTATAAATCTGTTGCAATTGGTTTTCCAGCATTTACTTTGGCAACCATTTTAGGGGCTGCTTGGGCTGCAGAAGCTTGGGGTGGCTATTGGTCTTGGGATCCCAAAGAAACTTGGGCATTGATTGTATGGCTTGTGTATGGTGCATATTTGCATGCTAGATTCTCGCATGGTTTGCAGGGTAAAACATTGGCATGGTGGGCTGTATTAGGCTTCTTGGTAACGATTTTCTGCTTCGTAGGTGTAAACATGTATTTGTCTGGTTTGCACTCATACGGTCAACTTACCTGATTTAAACTATATTTACTTATATGTCGCTGTTTTCTAAACCTATCTTAGCTTTAGATACAGCGGCGGGTGCGTCAGTGTGTTTATTGTTGTCAGATGGAAAAAGTATATCTGCAAGCATGAACACACCACGTGCGCATTCGCGTGAGTTACTGCCGCTGTTGGAGCAAGTTGTGATACAGCAAGCTGGTTTGCAGTGGCAAGATTTGGGTGCTTTTGCTGTTGGCACAGGGCCTGGATCTTTCACTGGTTTAAGGGTTGCATGTGCTACCGTTGCAGGCTTGAATGCATCATTGCACAAGCCTGTATATGCACTGTCTTCATTAGCGATTACGGCAGAACAAGCTATGGTAGAAGATGAATTATGGGCAATTGAAGATGCTAGGTCAGGGTTGGTTTATGCAGCAAAGTTTTCAGCAGGTATATGCACTGTAGAGCCTCAATGTTTAACATGGGAGTCATTCTTAAAACTTCCCGCTACGCAATATGTTGCTTTATCCGATATTTCGGTTGATTTGTCAGGCTGGGAGGCTTTACCTTTACGGCAAACGCGCGAACAAGCATTGATAGCTCAAGTGCGCAAACTTCAACCCAGTAGCAATCATAAAATGTGGGTTGAACCTTTATACTTACAAGCTTCGCAAGCGGAGAAAAACCTAGTATGAGCCAACCACTACGTGTTCTTTTTGTTTGTTTAGGCAATATTTGTCGCTCGCCATTGGCAGAAGTGGTGGTCAAATCGGTTGCTCAAGAGCAAGGCTTATTGGATCAGTTTCATTTTGAATCAGCAGGTACAGGTAGTTGGCATGTGGGCGGTGGTGCAGACCCGCGTTCAGCAAGCAAAGCCTTGGAAAAAGGTTTAAGTTTAGAAAGCCATCAGGCTCAGCAAATTACACGAAGAAACATTGGTGATTGGGATATATTTGTGGCTATGGATAGCGATAATAGGCGCAATCTGATTGCGATGGGTGCCAAGCCTGAACAAGTGGTGATGATGCGAGCTTTTGAAGGGGCAGCACAAGCACCTGATGTGCCAGACCCTTATTATGGTGGTGCTTCAGGTTTTGAAGATGCATACCAAATGCTCAAATTGAACGCACAAGGTCTGCTTCAATACTTACAACAATGTAAACAACAACACTCATGTTAGGTCAATTGCATACACGTTTGCGAAGAATACCTGATTGGCTACGTAGCCATGATACATTGTATTTGGGGCTTTGGTCCTTGGTTGTTGGTGTTTTGGCTGGTTATGCTGCGTTGTTGATTCGTTTTGGTATTGAGTGGGTGAGCCGAATTTGGACGGGCGAAGCCTCATGGTCTGAAGGTTTACACGATATTCACTGGTCTATTTTTATTCTTGCTCCATCCATTGCTGGTTTAATAGTGGGCTGGATTAATAACCGTTGGTTACCTGTGACCGAAGAGCGGGTTATTCCTGGTGTGATTGAAGCACTGGCAGAGCGTGGTGGTAAAATATCATTCCGTAAGAGTAGTGGTGAATTTGTTGCCAATATTGTGTCTGTGGGTAGTGGTGCATCTATGGGGCGTGAAGCACCAACGGTTGCACTTGGCGCAGCTTTATCCTCATTGCTTGGTCAATGGTTAAATTTATCGGAAAAACAAATCCGTACGCTTATTGGCTGTGGTGTAGCAGGTGGTATTGCAGCATCTTTTAATGCGCCGATTGCAGGAGTGTTGTTTGCCTTAGAGGTTATCCTGGCAGATTATGCGATTGCCACATTTACACCGATTGTGATGTCGGCAGTAATTGCCACAGTGATTACCCGCTCTGAATTGGGAAACTTCCCCATGTTTACCATTCCAGAATTTAGACTTGTTTCATCTTGGGAAATTCCCGCTTATATTGGTTTGGGTATCTTTTGTGGTTTGTTGGCAACGCTGATTGTGAAGGGTGTACCTACGGCACGACATATGTATGAGCGTTACATTTCATTTCCAATTGTACGACCTGCTGTAGCAGGTTTGTTGTTGGGTTTATGCGCACTGGTGATTCCAGAAATTATGTCTATTGGTTATGGCACAGTGGATGGCATTCTCTTGGAAAATGTGGAAACCAATATGGTTGGTCAGCATTTACCCTTGATACTATTTTTAAGTATTTTGCTGGTAATGAAGTTGATTGTTAGCATTATTTGTTCTGGTGGTAAATTTGGTGGTGGTATGATTGGTCCATCGGTGTTTATTGGGGCAACAGCAGGTGCACTTTTTGGTGGGCTTGTACATGGTATGTTCCCCACATGGACAGAATCGTATGGCGCATACGCACTGGTGGCTTGTGGCGCAATGGTGGCGGCGACGATTCAAGCACCCATGAGCTCTATTTTGATGATTTTTGAGTTGTCCAATGATTATCATATTATGGTACCATTGATGACAGCATGTGTTGTTGCTGCATTGACCAAACGTGCTTTTGGTAGTGATTCTATTTTAACGGAAGTGTTGTCGGAAAAAGGTGTGAATACCGAGTGGTCACTTGAGCGATCATGGATGCGTGCAGTTCCTGTATCTCGATTACCATGGCGTTCTGTGCCATCAGTGCATGTATCGGATAAACTGGAAGTGTTGAAAAAAGTCTATATTTCATCGGGTAAAGGTTGCGTGATTGTGACCAATGATGAAGGAGAAATGGTGGGCATGGTCACCTTCTTTGATTTACAAAAATGGCTGCTTGATTCCTCACTTGACCAAGTAGTGGTGGCAGAAGAGGTCGCCAATAAGAATGTGATTAGTCTATCAGAAAATGATAGTTTATTGGATGCTATTGATATTTTAGATCGCGCTACCTTTGAACAAATGCCCGTGACTGATGCCGATAATCCGAAAAGAGTTTTGGGTATTGTATCTCGCAATGCCGTGTTCTCTACGTATCATAAATTGATTGTAAAACATGGTGAAGATCATGCTGCTAAGAGTTAGTCATTGCGTTTAAATACAGCGCAACAAGCTGCAGTTGAGGCAGAAGATGGACCTCAGCTTATTTTGGCAGGAGCAGGCTCTGGAAAAACACGTACTGTAGTGCACCGCATTGGGCATTTGATTGCTAACCGTGGTTATGCGCCACATCGGATTTTAGCGGTTACTTTCACCAACAAAGCAGCCAAAGAATTACAGCAACGGTTATCTGACTTGATTGGTGATGGTGGCGGGGGTGTAATTTCAGGTACATTTCACTCGATTTCACTACGTTTTTTAAGAAGTTATGCTGATGTGCTGGGTTACCCCAAAAGTTTTCAAGTCATTGATAGTGATGACCAAAAGACGTTGATAAAGCGTATTCTTAAAGCACGAAATATTCCGTCAGATCGTTTGCACCCTTCGTTTTTGAGTAGCTGGATTGAGCAACAGAAAAATGCGGGTTATCTACCAGAGCAAGCTGAGTCTATGTTGTGGAGTGGTTTAGATCTTAAAGATTTATATCTTGCTTACCAAGATGAGCTTAAAACACTTGAGCGCATGGACTTCTCAGATTTAATTCTGAATTGTGTGGTATTACTTAGAGACTATAAAGATGTGGCGACTGCCATGTTTACCCGCTTTGACCATATTTTGGTCGATGAATATCAAGATACCAACCCCTTGCAACATGAATGGTTGTGTCTGCTTGCACAAGAACATCAAAATCTCACTGTTGTTGGTGATGATGATCAGTCTATTTATGGTTGGCGTGGGGCTGATGTACGACATATATTGGATTTTGAGCGGGTATGGCACAATGCAAAGGTGCATAGGTTAGAAGAAAATTACCGTTCCACAGAGGCGATACTCAAGCTTGCTAACGCAATCATTTGTAATAATGAAGATAGACACACAAAAACACTACGTGCAACACGAGAAGGCGGTTTAACACCTGAATTTCACGTATGTGTAGATGAATATGCAGAAGCTCGACATATGGCAAAGTTGTTTAATGAACGGTATGCTGATGTGCCTTGGTCAAAGATGGCGGTACTGTATCGTTCCAATCGTCAATCCTTAGCCATTGAACAGATATTTCGAGAGGAAGATATTCCATACCGAATCATTGGTGGTTTAAGCTTTTTTGCCCGCATGGAAATCAAAGATGCTTTGGCATTTTGGGCGATTTTGAATGACTGCGCTGATAGCATGCATGTGTTGCGTATTTGCAATAAACCCAAGCGTGGTATTGGTGCTAAGGGACAGGAAACGATTGCTGCTTTGTTAAGCGCAAGTGGTTTAAGGGTGGCAGAGTGGATAGAAAGCATATTGCAAGCCACATCTATGCCTGCACCCATGAAGAAGCTGCTTCCTTTATTGCAGTTGATACATGATATCAAAGCAGAAAGCGAAGATATGCCTGATAAAGGACTGATGTTATTGTTAGAGAAATCGGGGTATTTAGACAGCCTTAAAGCACTGGGTGATGTGGAAGGCGAGTCACGCTTGGAAAACATCAAAACGCTACAAAATTATATTGAGTTGTCTTTGGCATCAGGCATTACGCCGATTGAATTTATGGATAGGGCAGCACTGATGGTCAGTGGTGAAGAAGATAATGATGATAAAGATGCGGTGAATCTGATGAGCTTGCACCGCGCCAAAGGTTTGGAGTTTGATACCGTAGTTTTGGCAGGTGTGGAAGATGGTATGTTACCACATCAAAGGTCGTTGGATGAAGGTGAAGCTGGTATTGCAGAAGAGCGTAGGCTTTTGTATGTAGGGGTGACACGGGCGGAAAACATTTTACACCTCACTTCAGCACGCTTACGCCGTATTTTTGGTGATATGACTTACCCTATGCCAAGCCGTTTTATTGCAGATTTGGATGATGATGTGTTGTTTAAATCTGAAAAAGTACAGCAACCAACAATGTTTAAACAAGCGCAAGCAGCATCATCTGTTCAGGGTATTGCCGTGGGTGCTTATGTGAATCATCCCAGCTTTGGTGATGGTTTGATTGTGGATTTAGAGGGTGATGGTGATGCAGTGCGTGTAGCTATTGAGTTTGATGCAGTGGGTTTAAAACGGCTGATGCTTAAGTATGCAGCCCTGACGGTGTTGTGATTTAGACTTTCTGTCTTACAATGCGCATTTAAAGTGTTTTAGGAGAATATGATGGATCTTAGTAAAATCCCAGCAGGTAAAGATACACCCGAAGAAGTAAATGTGGTGATTGAAGTACCACAACATGCCGACCCAATTAAATATGAGTTGGATAAAGATTCAGGTGCGGTGTTTGTTGACCGTTTTATGCACACAGCGATGCATTACCCATGCAATTATGGTTTTGTGCCCAACACATTGTCTGAAGATGGTGACCCAGTAGATGTATTGGTGGTATCAGAGTTTGCATTGGTGCCTGGTTGTGTGGTGGCTTGCCGCCCTATAGCAGTATTGCAAATGGAAGATGAAGCAGGTATGGATGCTAAAGTATTGGCAGTGCCAATTACAAAGCTAACTCCTGTATATAAAGATGTTACAGGTCCAGAAGGTTTACCTAAGTTTTTGCTTGATCAAATTGAACATTTCTTTGAACATTATAAAGATTTAGAGCCAAACAAATGGGTGAAAGTTACAGGTTGGGCAGATGCAGCAGCAGCCAAAAAAGAAATTATGGATTCAATCGCACGTTATAACGATTAATTGATGTAGATTCTGTAAACTAAGGCTCCGCAATAAGTGGAGCCTTTTTTATTTGCAGTGACCTAATACTGTTAAGCTGTTATCTTGTGGCAGCAATATGAATTTTGAAATTGGTAAAAGCGAAAATATATGACTCATCAACCGCTAGATTCTTCATCTTCCTTTCCCGCCTTAGGCGGTCAAAGTTCAGCACCAGACCCATGCGTGTTTGTCATTTTTGGTGCCTCGGGTGATTTAACCAAACGCTTATTAATTCCGTCCCTGTTTAATTTATATATGGATGGCTTGTTGCCTGATAACTTTGCGGTTTTAGGTTTATCGAGAGACTATTTTAGCGCGGAGTCCTTTCGTAAGAAAATGAGCGAAGATATTCGTGAACATTCACGAAGAGAATCTTTTGATGATAAGCGTTGGCAAACATTTTGCGATAATATTCATTACCTGCAAGGTAAGTTTGATGACCCTGAAACATTTAAAAATCTCGACCAATTCCTTAACGCATTTAATGGTCGCCACAATACCCAAGAAAATGTGTTGTTTTATATGGCGACACCACCATCCATTGCAGCCATGGTTTCTGAGGGGCTGGATGCCGTCAAACTGAACCAAGAAACTAAAGGCTGGCGCAGAATGATTGTTGAGAAACCATTCGGAACAGACCTTGCTTCTGCAAAAAAGCTAAACAAAATCTTATTATCCTATTGGAAAGAAAGCCAAATCTACCGTATTGACCATTACCTTGGCAAAGAAGCTGTACAGAATCTGGTCGCATTTCGTTTTGCCAATGGCATGTTTGAGCCTTTATGGAACCACACCCATATTGATCACATCCAAATCACTGCCAATGAGCAAGTTGGTGTGGAATGGCGTGGTGGTTATTATGATAAAGCGGGTGTTGTCCGCGATATGATTCAAAACCATTTGTTTCAAATGATGGCATATTTGTGCATGGAGCCGCCCACATCCTTTGATGCTGAAGCCATTCGCAATGAAAAACATAAACTTTTGAATACAGTACGTATTTTAAAACATGAAGAAGTGCAAACTCATGCGGTGCGCGGTCAATACGATGCAGGGTTTAACCCTGATGGCAGCCCTGCCAAGGCATACCGTGATGAACCGCATATTGCTCCTGATTCCAACACAGAAACCTTTGCTGCTATTAAATTGCGCATTGACAACTGGCGTTGGGATGGTGTGCCTGTGTACTTACGTTCAGGTAAAGGCATGAGCCGAAAATCCACGGAAATCGTGGTGCAATTTAAGCAAGCACCCGACTTCACATTTAGAGGTACCCCTGCTGCTGAACAACTTGAAGCCAACCAACTTATTTTCCGTATTCAGCCCAAAGAAGGTATTGAACTACACTTTCTCGCCAAGCGTCCTGGGCCATCCATGAACTTGCGTAATGTGAATATGCGCTTTGAATATGATGAAGCCTTTGTCACCCAACCAGGCACAGGTTATGAAACCATGCTTTATGATTGTATGCGTGGTGATGCATCTTTATTTTCTCGCTCTGACTTGGTGGAAACATCATGGAAAATTGTGCAGCCTATTTTGGATGTTTGGGGAAGAGAAAAAGATGACACATTGCCCAACTATCCCTTTGGTTCTTGGGGGCCAAAAGCATCATTTAGCTTATTATCACCACGCGATAAACGTCGCTGGCCAACCCGCTCATCTAAGCTTGCTTTAAGAAAAATACCTATGTTTGAAGGTAGTGATGAAGCCATGCTAAGTGCATTTTCATCTATGCTTAAATCGGTTGTTTTTGATGCTGGTGACCAAATTGTAAATGCTGAAAGCGAAGCGCACGAACTGTTTATTATTCGTATTGGCACAGTAGAAATTCGCAATGAAAAAAATAAAGTTTTAAAAACACTGCAGCAAGATGATATTTTTGGTGAGCTAAGCTTATTAAGTAGTGCAGAGCAACTCACCGCCAATGCGTATGCCAAAACCTATTGTGCGTTATACACCATGAGTAAACGTGATTTCTGTCGTGTGTTAACAGATAACCCATTATTTGCAGCATCCATGAAAAAAATCGCCAAAGAACGCTACGATATTCTTATTGATGCCCAAGATTGGGTGGATTCTGCCGCAGTAAACACAGAAGGAGCTTAACAATGAAATTAGCAATGATTGGACTTGGTCGCATGGGCGGCAATATGGTCAAGCGTTTGATGCAAGGCGACCATGACGTGGTGGCGTATGATGTAGATGCTGCGCCTGGCAAAGCTTTAGCCGAAGAGTTTGACCGTGTACAAGCTGCATCTGATTTAAAAGACGTGATTGCCAAGCTGCCAAGCCCTCGCGTGCTTTGGGTGATGGTACCGCATGAATATGTGGATGACACGATTAATAACTTGCTTGAAGCAGGTGTGCAAGCAGGTGATTTGATTATTGATGGTGGTAATTCCAACTACAAAGAAGGGCAGCGCCGTGGTGCTGAATTGGCTGAAAAAGGCATTTTATTTGCCGATTGTGGCACATCAGGTGGCGTTTGGGGTTTACAAAATGGTTATTCATTGATGATTGGTGGCGAAAAAGATGCCATTGATTTGATTGCGCCAGCTTTAACCACGCTAGCTTCTGATGATGGTAAAGGTTGGGGGCATATGGGGCCAATCGGTTCTGGTCACTTCGTCAAAATGGTTCATAACGGCATTGAATACGGCATGATGCAAGCCTTTGCAGAAGGTTATGACATCATGAAAGCCAAAAAAGAATTTGATTTGGATATGCATCAAATTTCTCGTGTTTGGCAACATGGTTCCGTGGTCAGTTCATGGCTATTGGATTTAACAGGTGATGCACTTGAGCAAGATGTAGAGCTATCTTCATTGTCCGATTGGATGGATGATTCAGGCGAAGGTCGCTGGACAGTGAATGAATCTATTGATTTGGGTGTTCCTGCGCCAGTGCTTACTTTGGCATTGCAAATGCGCTTTAGAAGCCGACAAAAAGATGCGTATGCAGGTAAAATCGTCAATGCTCAACGCGCTGGTTTTGGTGGGCATAAAATCAAACCTGCTAAGAAATAAGTACCCCCCATGTCTTTCGAGCCAAACCAACTGCAACGCTTTGAAAATGGTGAACAAGCCGCGCAATTTGTTGCTGATGAAATCGTTACAGCTTGCGGACAAGCTATTGCAGAACGCGATGTGTTTCATTGGGTATTAGCAGGAGGCAGCACGCCAGAATTATGCTATCGCTTATTAAGAAATGCAGATATGGATTGGTCTAAAGTGCATGTGTGGTTTGGTGATGAGCGTGCCTTACCTAAAGGTGACACCGATAGAAATGAAACCATGGCACGAAATGCTTTATTCGACTTTGTAGCTATCCCTGAGACCAACATTCATAGCATTGATTTTAGCAACGGCACACAAGCCGCCGCATTATCTTATGCTCAAGAGATTGAAGGCATTGATAGCTTTGATGTGGTGATGTTGGGCATGGGCGAAGATGGGCATACAGCAAGCTTATTTCCCAATCATGATACGCTGCAAAGCAATGAATTAGCTGTGGCAGAATTTGATTCGCCCAAACCACCATCTGAGCGGGTAAGTATGGGTTTTAAAGCCTTAAATAATCATAGGCAATGTTTTATTTTAGCCACAGGTGCATCCAAAAAAGATATTTTACAAGACATCGCTAATGGTGCGGATTTACCAGTCACCCATATTGAAAATGCAATATGGGTCGTGGATAACGCTGCTTGGCATATTTGAACCACAGAGAACACAGAGTAACGCAGAGTTTTTTATAGCTGTCATGTCGAGCGTAGTCGAGACATCTACAACACCCCGTCACTTCGTGCTATCCCTCTACTAGAGGGGAATACAAACAACTCAACAAATCGTCATTTCCCTGTTATCGCTTTGCCAAAAGTAGCTGCCTATATTGATAAGCTCTCTAACGTTTTAATTTGAAAATAACACAAGCTAGCGGTGGCAAGGTAACCTCAATCGAATGTGCTTGCTCCATCCATGGTTGTGCATCTGATTGAACACCACCTACATTACCAAGGTTTGAACCACCATAAGTATTAGCATCTGTATTCATGATTTCTTGATAATATCCTGCTTTGGGCACACCCAACCTATAGTTTTCACGAGGTACGGGGGTTAAGTTCATCACCACAATTACTTCACCGCCATTTTTATCACGGCGAATAAAGCTAAGTACGGATTGTGCAGCATCATTGCAATCTATCCATTGAAAACCTGCGCCATCAAAATCCACTTCATGCAAAGCAGGTTCATCTTTATATACATGATTCATATCGCGCATCATCAGTTGCAAACCACGGTGTGGCATAAAGTTGGACTGTTCCCAAGCCAATGAACTATCAAAATCCCATTCTGGCCATTGCCCGAACTCTAAACCCATAAATTGCAATTTTTTACCAGGGTGGGCATACATATAAGCATACAATAGACGTTGGTTAGCAAACTTCTGCCAATCATCGCCCGGCATTTTTTCAGGCATAGAGCCTTTGCCATGCACCACTTCATCATGGGAGAAGGGTAGAATAAAGTTTTCTGTAAACGCATAAACAGCAGAAAAGGTGAGTGCATGATGATGGTAAGAGCGATTGATGGGGTCTTCTTTAAAATAAGACAGGGTGTCATTCATCCAACCCATATTCCATTTCATGGTAAAACCTAAACCACCCAAATAGGTGGGGCGCGATACCATAGGGAATGATGTGGATTCTTCTGCCATAGTCACCGCACCGGGGAAACGCTCATGTACAAGGCAGTTAAATTGTTTTAAAAACTCAATGGCTTCAAGGTTTTCTCGTCCGCCATGTTTATTGGGTAGCCACTCGCCTTCTTCACGCGAATAATCCAAGTATAACATGGATGCCACAGCATCTACTCTTAAGCCATCTATGTGGTATTCATCCAACCAGAATAATGCGGATGCAATCAAGAAATTGCGTACTTCATTGCGCCCAAAGTTGAAGATATATGTGCCCCAATCTTTATGCTCGCCAAGGCGAGGGTCTTCATGTTCATACAATGGTGTGCCATCAAATCGCGCCAAACCATGTGCATCTTTGGGAAAGTGGGCAGGCACCCAATCCAAAAACACGCCCAACCCATGCTGATGACAATAATCGACAAAATAACGAAATTCATCAGGTGAACCAAAACGGCTGGTGGGCGCAAAATAACCCACAGTTTGATAGCCCCAAGAGCCATCATACGGGTATTCTGTTATCGGCATAAGTTCGATATGTGTGTAACCCATCCAATTGCAATATTCGACCACTTGATGCGCCAAATCTTTGTAGCTCAAATATGTACCATTTTCTCTGCGCCATGAACCAAGATGCAACTCATAAATACTCATGGGTTTATCCAAAGCTTGAGTTTCAGGGCGTTTTTTTATCCAATCGGTATCTAGCCAAGTATAATGCTTTGGGTTATGCACTACCGATGCCGTGGCAGGGCGCAGCTCCATTTGCTGGGCATAAGGGTCAGTTTTTTGGAATACATCACCATTGCTGGCACGAATTTCAAACTTGTATGTTTCACCTTCACATAGCTCAGGAATAAAAATTTCCCAAATACCCGATGAACCGCGTACTCGCATTTGATGTTCTCTGCCATCCCAATGGTTAAAGTTACCCACCACACTGATGCGCTCAGCAGCAGGTGCCCACACTGCAAAACCAACACCATGCACACCTTCATGTTCGCGAACATGTGCACCTAGAATACGGTATTTCTCAAAATGATTGCCTTCACCAATCAAATGCAAATCCATATCACCCAACATGGGTGCAAAGCGGTACACATCTTCTTGCTGCCAAGTGTGACCTTCATGATTTTCAATGCGAAGGGTGTAATCCTTATCAAAGCTTCCTTTTTTCCAATGTTTTTCAAATACATCGGTGCCTTCAATGCGTGTCATCATTTGAGCACGACCACCCTTGGGCACAAGCCACATTTTTTCAGCTTGGGGTTTTAAAGCACGAATAATAATGCCGCCATCAGGGTGTTCATGTCTGCCCAACCAAGCAAAAGGATCATGGCTTCGTGCTTCAACAACTGCCCATGCTTCAGGGGATAAAATAGGCGCAGACATCAGGTGATCACCGTAGGTTTATCTCTGCCTGTCAGCTCTGGTAGTTTGGATATGCGATTGGCTGCATCAATCATATCTGCCAATGCCTCTTGCGCATCCAAGCCATGTTTGGCGGTGTCTGGCTCGTAGGATTCCAAATAAATGCGAATCGTAGCACCCGATGTGCCTGTACCTGAAAGTCTGAAAATAATCCGTGAACCATCTTCAAACAATACACGCACGCCTTGGTTGGTGCTCACGCTGCCATCAATCGGGTCGGTATAGGCAAAATCATCACACATCTGCACCACGCGCCCAGCCAATGTTTGCCCTTTGAGGCTATCAAACTGGTCGCGCACGTTTTGTAAGACTTGCGTTGCCGCAGCAGAATCCACAGCTTCATAATCATGTCGCGAATAAAAATTGCGCCCGTATGTTGCCCAATGGTCAGCCAATACACCTTCTACTGATTCTTGGCGAACTGCCAAAATATTTAACCAGAATAATACTGCCCAAAGCCCATCTTTTTCACGCACATGGTCTGAACCTGTACCAAAGGACTCTTCACCACATAAGGTTACTTTCCCTGCATCCATGAGGTTACCAAAAAACTTCCAACCTGTAGGTGTTTCAAAGCAATCAATGCCCAAAGCTTCTGCCACTCTATCCACAGCACCCGAAGTAGGCATAGAACGCGCTACACCTGCAATACCTTTGCTGTAAGCTGGTACTAATGTGGCATTGGCTGCCATCACTGCCAAAGAATCGCTTGGGGTGACAAAGAAATGGTTGCCTAAAATCATATTGCGGTCGCCATCGCCATCAGATGCGGCACCAAAATCAGGCGCATCATCAGCATACAATATATCCACAAGTTCGTGGGCATAAGTTAAATTTGGGTCAGGATGTCCACCACCAAAATCATCTTTAGGTTCATCATTCATCACTGTGCCCTTAGGCGCACCCAGCATGCCTTCTAAAATCACTTTGGCATAAGGGCCAGTCACCGCATGCATGGCATCAAAGGCAAACGAAAAATCTTGTGCGAACAAACCACGAATAGCATCAAAATCAAACAGCTCTTGCATCAAAGCTGCATAATCAGCCACGGCATCAATCACTTCTACCTGCATATCACCTATGCTAAATTCACCTTTCTCATCAAGGTTGATGTCGGCACAATCTAAAATTTGATATGCTGTGATATTTAAAGTTCGTGCATAAATGGCTTCGGTGACATTTTCAGGGGCAGGACCGCCATTAGCAATATTATATTTAATACCAAAGTCTTCATCAGGGCCTGCAGGGTTATGTGAAGCCGATAAAATCAGACCGCCAAATGCCTGATATTTGCGAATCACACACGATGCCGCAGGCGTAGATAAAATGCCGCCTTGCCCAACCAGTACTTTGGCAAAGCCATTGGCTGCAGCCATCTTTAATATAATTTGGATGGCTTCTCGGTTATAGAACCTGCCATCACCACCCAAGACCAAGGTTTGCCCGCTAATATCACCAATGGAATCAAACACAGCCTGCACAAAATTCTCAAGATAGTGCGGCTTTTGGAATACTTTAACCTTGGCTCTTAGCCCAGAAGTACCAGGGCGTTGCCCTTGAATAGGTTGCGTTGCAATGGATGTGATAGGCATGAAAGCTCTCCTTTTTCTGTGGGGTAGGCTAAAGCAATGTTGCCATAAGCGAAACCACGGCATGAATATCCTTTGATAGCGAAAGCATACAGAAACTGTTAACCTCCGTCTTGCTTTATTAAAAAATATTAATGGTTTCTTGGGAGCAATATCCGATGTCAGAACAATCTCAAACTGCAATAGTAGAACGTAATATTAGTAAGCTTACTGCCAATACAGTGGCGTTGGTTTTGGCAGGTGG
>JALSZC010000213.1 GCA_027059605.1 Ghiorsea sp.
ATAATTGAGGTAAGAATGTCTTCTTACTCGATTATAAAAGGTTTCAATATATTCAAAGATACTACTTTTTGCCTGCTCCCTTGTTTTGTAGCGTGTTTGATAGATTAATTCATTCTTAATCGTACCACGAAAAAGGGGACGCTACCCTTTTTCTCTTTTCTTTGGGTGGACAAACCCAATCGGTTGCTTGTCTGTAACTGGTGGCTCAATAAGATTTCTTAGTGCATCAAACACAACAACAAACTGTTTATCATATTTCTGCTCAAGTTTACTCAGCCTACGAGAAAGCGATTTATTCACGGTGCTTTCTTTCCTTAATTGCACAAAAGTTCTCATGATTTCAATGTTTACTTGCACGGCTCGTGTACTTCTTAAAACACTCGAAAGCATGGCAACACCTTGTTCCGTAAATGCATAAGGGGGATAACGCCGACCACCCCACTGACTTGAGGTGCCAAAATGGTGCCTCAAGTGTTCAAACTCTTCCTTACTCAATTGAAACATAAAATCTTCAGGAAAACGCTCAAGGTTACGTTTAACAGCTCGGGTTAATGCTTTTGTTTCCACACCATACAGTTCTGCAAGGTCAGAATCCAATATCACCTTCTCTTTACGCATAAACAGAATACTTTGTTGCAGCCTTTCAACTGGAATTATACTTTGCTCACTCATCTATTATCTCTCACCATCATCATAAGTAAGTCCATAGCTTCTGGTTAAACATGCACAGCTTCTTGCACTGGTTTGATATTGGGGCGTTTCTTTTGCGATGCTTGATAAAGATCATAGGCTGATTGCATATTTATCCATGATTCAGGGCTGCTACCCAACCATGCAGCCAAACGCAGTGCCATATCAGGGCTAACGCCTGCTTTTCCATTGATAACACGAGACAAGTCAACGCGAGTAACACCAAGCTGATTGGCAGCTTCGGTGACTGTAATACCTAATTCGGGCAATATATCTTCTTTTAAAATTTCACCAGGATGTGTGGGGCATACCATTCGTCTCATGTTCAATCTCCTAATGATAGTCTTGATAATAAAAGTCTTTTTCATTCCGTGCACCTTACACAGCTCATAATGAAACATCTCGTGTTAATGATTCAGAACGCTGCACATCAATATCTTTACCCAGCAATGATGACTGCTGCATAAAGGACACAAAATCAGGGTGTTGTTTCTTCATTGCTTGGTATATTTCAACTGAATACGTATTAGCTTCAAGCTTTTGTTGCTTTAAATATTTGATATGAACCCCCTTTCCCCAAAGACATGGCGACAATAAATGCTGATACTACACAAAGCAACCCAAAACATGTGTCAAAAGACAAACTATTTGTCAAAAACATGAACATGGAATCTAAAATATTTGAAACAAAAATCCTTAATGACAAATACACAAAAGAATATAAACCATTGTATATAAAGGAACTTTCATAAGGCATTTAACTTTGGCACACTATCTGCTATAGTTATATCAACAGCGTGTCGTAGTACTAACGTTGTAACTTATAAAACTGAACCGATACGTTTTATATGGAAGCTAATCAATGGTGGTGTGCGTTCCCTTTGTTGGGAAACCTAAAACCAAAGAGCGGCATCCCCCTAACATTTTAGGGTTTAAGTTTTTGTAGGTTACAACGTCAGTGCTTCGGCGCAAAGCAAAGGCCTGCTCTCCCTTCCTCCCCCCCTCCCCGAGCAGGCCTTTTTCTTTTTTATTCTATACTTACTTCACCATTCTTAAAAACAACCTGCACCGCACCATGTGCAGTATTGAATATTTGGCTACCTACATCTTGATAACGTTTGACCACTTCATCTTTAGGAAAACCGTAATGGTTCTTATAACCTGTTTGCGCAATCACCACTTTAGGATGAACTTTGCTCACAAAATCAGGTGTGCTCGATGTTTTGCTACCGTGATGCGGCATCAACATCACATCAACGGCTTTAATTTCAGATAATATCGCTCGCTCCACATCTGCTTCTGCATCACCCATCAATAATAGTGTTTGCCCATCCGCAAAACTTAGCCATAAAACCAAGGACGCATTGTTATTGTTCTTGGGTGCATAACCTTGCGGCGGCCACAATACTTGGACTTGAACACCTTGCGCCAAATTCAATACATCACCCTTTTTCAACCATTGAACAGGATACTTATCCAACATACCTTTGAAATAAATATGGTTTTTAGGCACATCAGCCAACCATAACGACCCCACACCATTCAAATTTGCCAATAATCGACTTAAACCACCCGCATGATCGGATTGGGCATGTGAAATCACCATGGCATCTAAGTGCAACAGCCCAAGGTGTCGCATATTTTGTGCTGCAATGGTGCCACCATT
>JALSZC010000214.1 GCA_027059605.1 Ghiorsea sp.
ACTTTAGGCATGGTCCTAAAGATAGCGATTTACAACTCATTGATTGGCTCAATGAATCAGGCATTCGCTGGCAGCCTGTGGCAACCAAATCGGATAAACTTAAAGGCAATGCCAAACGCAAACGCAAACAAGAAATGATTGATGCCTTGGGTGGTATGCTTGAGCCAATACTCACATCCAGCTTAAAAAATGAAGGTGTGCAAGAATTAAGAAAAGTCATCATTGAAGAGGTTTTACACACCGATGACTGACCAAGAAATCCGCACTTATGCTTTTCTTAGTATTATTAGCATAGTGATGCTGTGGGAGTTTGTGGCAAGTAAACGTCCATTGCAGCAGAGTAAATTCAAACGCTGGTTAAACAATTTCAGCTTGATTGCTGTGGATACTGTTGTGGTTAAACTACTCTTACCAGCAGGCGCATTCGGTGTGGCACTGTGGGCGGAAAACAAAGGGTATGGTCTGCTCAATCATATCGAAGTATCACCGCTTGCAGCAACTGTTGTGACCGTGATTATCTTGGATATGATTATTTATTGGCAACATCGATTATTTCATGTTGTTCCCGTATTGTGGCGTTTACATCAAGTGCATCATGCCGACCGTGATATTGATGTGAGCACAGGTTTACGCTTTCACCCCATTGAAATTTTGTTATCCATGCTCATTAAATTTGCTGCCGTAATTGCTTTGGGTGCACCTGCGGCGGCTGTGGTGTTGTTTGAAGTGATTCTCAATGGCATGGCAATGTTTAACCATGGCAATATTCGCCTACCCAAGGCTTTGGATAGCTTGATTCGTTTGCTGTTTGTCACCCCTGATATGCATCGCGTACACCACTCTATTTTCAAACATGAAACCAATAGCAATTATGGCTTTAATCTATCCATTTGGGATAAAATCTTTGGCAGCTATCATGCCCAGCCTGATTTGGGGCATGATAAAATGACCATTGGTTTGCAGCAGTATCAAGGCAACACACCCACATCTTCCCTTTTGTGGATGCTCAAGCTACCGTTTACCCAATCAGGCGGCATCTATGCCCAAAAAGATAAACCAACAATCAAGGAAACAGCTTGATGAGTGATGAAATTGTAAACCGCTGCGAATGTATGCACAAAACCTTTGCCGAGCTTAAAGAGTTAGGTTCACTTGAAGCTGCCATGGCAGCAGGTGCAGGTACAGAATGCGAAGGGTGTACACCTTGGCTCAAGCTATCTTTTGCCTCAGGTGAAAATGAATTAGCATTGGATGACCCCCGCCTCAAGGACTTTGAATAATGCAGGGCTACCCATAGTGGCAGAATCAACCCCCGTCAGTCGCGGTGAGCATATTTTGCTCATCACCGCCTGCATCGTTATCATCGTTGCAGGTTTAAAGCTGGCTGCGCCTTTATTTGTACCCATTTTATTATCCGCATTTATTGCCATCATTTGTTTACCACCGCTGTATTTCCTTTTAAACAAAGGTATGAATGTTACACTGGCTGTATTTCTGGTGACAGGCTCATTGGTGTTATTGGGATTATTGGTTTCTTTATTTGCTGGCTCTGCCGTTGCCGATTTTTCAAAGAATCTACCTTTTTACCAAGAGCGTATTCAAGGTCAAACAGCCCAGTTGATACATTGGCTGGCAAACTTGGGCATAGAAATACCCGCTGGAAACCTTTTAGAAACATTTGACCCATCATCAGTGATGAAACTGGTTGGTAATTTATTAAGTGGTTTGGGCAACGCGCTAACCAATGTGTTTTTATTACTCTTAATTGTTATTTTTGTACTGTTTGAAGCCGTTGCTTTACCACACAAATGGGCTGTCATGGATAAACATGCACCTGATACGGATGCTTTTGAACGCTTCTTAAAAACCGTACATCGTTATTTGGTGATTAAAAGTATGGTTAGTATTGCCACAGGCATATTCATCACGATTTGGTTAACATTCTTAGGTGTGGACTACCCTGTATTATGGGGTTTAATGGCATTTTTATTCAATTTTGTACCCAATATCGGCTCTATTATCGCAGCAGTACCAGCAGTGATGCTAGCAACCGTACAATTGGGCTTGGATAGTGCTGCATATACAGCTTTGGGTTATATCATAGTGAATGTCATCATGGGCAATGTGATTGAACCACGCTATATGGGTAAAGGTGTAGGGCTATCCACACTGGTGGTATTTCTATCCTTGGTGGTTTGGGGCTGGATTTTAGGCCCTGTGGGTATGTTGTTATCCGTTCCACTCACCATGATTGTGAAGCTGGCATGTGAAGCCAACCCTAAAACCCAATGGATTGCCATATTATTAGGCCCTGACATCGACCCCAAAGAAAACCAAAAGGAAGCAACA
>JALSZC010000215.1 GCA_027059605.1 Ghiorsea sp.
TCGTGCCGTGATTATGAATACCAATAATATCGCCTGCATACGCTTCTTCGACATGCGCTCTATCTTGCGCCATAAATATCGTGGCATTGGGTACTTTAATATCTTTGCCCAAGCGATGATGGCGAACAGTCATACCCTTGGTGAATTTACCTGAACACATGCGGAAAAATGCAATTCTATCCCTGTGTTGCGGATCCATATTGGCTTGAATTTTAAAACAGAATGCTGAGAAATCTTTTTCCGTAGGCTCAACCACACGTTCAACAGCCTCCCTAGGCTGAGGGTGCGGTGAAAATTCAACAAAGGCATCGAGCAGCTCTCGCACACCAAAATTATTGATGGCAGAACCAAAAAATACAGGGGTTTGCGAACCTTTAAGAAACTCATCCAAATCAAAAGGATTGGCAGCACCTTCCAACAGCTCAATTTCCTCTCGTAATTCATCGGCTTGCGAGCCCAATAATTCATCCAGCTTGGGATCGTTCAAATCATCAATCGCAATGGCATCCGCAATATCTTCAGAGCCTGCGACAAACAAGTGCAACTGCTTTTTATACAAGTTATACACGCCCTTAAACGCTTTGCCCATACCAATAGGCCATGAAAGTGGCGCACATTCCACCTGCAATTTTTCTTCAATATCTGCCAACAAGTCTAAAGGCTCAAGACCTTCCCTATCCAACTTGTTAATAAAAGTAATAATCGGCGTATTACGCATACGGCAAACTTCCATCAGTTTTAGCGTCTGCCCTTCCACACCTTTACCCGAATCAATCACCATCATGGCAGAGTCCACAGCAGTAAGTACGCGATAAGTATCTTCCGAGAAATCTTGATGACCTGGGGTGTCTAGCAAATTAATTTCGTATTCCGAGCCACCCACAGCATAGTTGAACTTCATCACCGATGAAGCCACAGAAATACCACGGTCTTGCTCAATTTTCATCCAATCAGATGTGGCATGTCTGTCTGTTTTGCGTGATTTGACTGCGCCCGCCATCTGAATCGCACCACCAAATAATAATAGCTTCTCAGTCAGCGTAGTTTTACCCGCATCAGGATGTGAAATAATGCCAAATGTACGGCGTTTTTCGATTTCTTCTTCAAACATGGTGACCCCAAAAATAATTAAGGGCAAAGTATAACAACAAATCTATTTTGAGCAGTGAATTATTTAATGCTTTAATATAAACGGTACAATTAATGGGAAACCAACTAGCTACGCTTAGGCAACCTAAACGAAATAACACCCCGTTGTTGTACCGTCCACAACAACCAAAGACCTATTGCCATAAATACACCAAGAACCACCCACAATGACCACCATGGAAGTATGCCCAACTCTGTTTTCCTAAACACAATCATCTCCGCTTGATTAATTGCCCACATCACAAGGCTCGCAAATAAAAATACCGCTCCTTGTTTGCTGCGTTTTGCCCTTAAACTAATCGGAACCGCGTAGCAAAAGAGCAATAGCACCGACAATGCCAATACCCAGCGGAAATGCCAGTTGGCAATATGTGCAGGGCTTACATTATCCAAGCTTAAAGCGTGGAATAATGAAATGGCATCCATATAACCTGGTGGTTTATTTGCGCCAAGCTCCAAGTAACGTTTGCTTTCCGTTAAAGGTACAACAATATCATAATTTGAGAACTTCACCGAACGGAGTGTATCTTTTTCACCAATCAACTGGCTACCTGAAAACAATGAAACCACTAAACCTGTATCAACCCTTGATAATACAGCCTTTTCTGAAAAATATGTTATCACTTCACCCGTTTTATTACGTGAATCTGTCAGCATAAAATTTGCATAGGAACCATCACTATTTTTACCATCAAAATAAAAGACCATATCGTCAATGTCATCAATGAAACGCTGTGGTTCAAAGGATGGTGCTGCATTTAATGCATTCAGTTTGGCTGAAATATTATATGAGACGACTTTACCCATAGGCACCAGTTGTAAAGTGAGTAAAAACATGACAATGGTAAGCAACACCCCCATCCAGAGTACAGGTGCTAGAATATTAAGAATAGAGCGACCACCTGCATACATTGCATCCAATTCACTGTTGCTTTGCAAGTCTAAAATCAACTTGATAAGGGCAAAAAAGAAGGCAATAGGTATGGTCAACACCAAATCCATAGGTACCATAGATATAAATAAAGAAAGCGTAAGCTCTAATGGTGCTTCATGCTCTACAAGTATGGGTAACCAAATTGAGACTTTGCGGATTAGAAAAATCGCATTAATTAAAACGAATATGACAATAAATGGCATTGCCCATAAACGTAAAATATAAAGGTTAAGCGTGGAAAACACTACATTTCCCACTTAAAAAAACACACAGTTAGACTTTTTTCCATCGTGTGCCTTCTGCACTGTCTTCTAACACAATACCTTGCGCCAACAACTCATCACGAATGCTATCTGCTTTGGCATAATCTTTAGCTTTTTTCGCCTCATCACGCGCCAAAACCAAGGCCTCAATCGCTGAAGTGTTTACATCATCACCTTGAAACCAAACATCAGGTTCATGGTTAAGAATATTCAGCATTTGGCTCATCGCTACAAACGAAGCGGCAAGGTTTTCATCATACTGTTTATTCAAAGCACGGCATGTCTCAAACAATATTGCCACGGCTTCTACCGTATTAAAATCATCATTCATGGCATCAGTAAAAGCTTGCGGCAATTCACCAGCTTGCACATCAACCAACTTACGTTTGCTTTCATAAAGCCTATCCAAACCAGCTTTAGCAACATCTAATGCTGCATCCGAATAATCCAGTGGTGAGCGATAATGTGTGCTTAAAATAAACATGCGTAACACTTCTGGGTCATATCGCTCTAAAACTTCGGCAATGGTAAAAAAGTTACCCAAAGACTTGGACATCTTCTCTGCATTGATATTCACAAAACCGTTGTGCAACCAATATTTAGCAAAGTCACCACCGTTTGCAGCTCTGGCTTGGGCAATTTCATTTTCGTGATGTGGAAATTTTAAGTCCATACCACCACCATGAATATCAAAAGTAGCTCCAAGATGTTTGCAGCTCATAGCTGAACACTCAATATGCCAGCCAGGGCGACCTTTGCCCCATGGTGAATCCCAAGAAGGCTCACCAGCTTTGGCTTGTTTCCACAATACAAAATCAAGTGGGTCATGTTTATGATGATCCACATCAACCCTGCTTCCCGATTCTAATTCATCAATATTTTTACCCGATAGTTTGCCATATTCAGCAAACTGACGCACCGCATACAACACATCACCCGAATCAGCCACATAAGCAAAGCCTTTTTCAATCAAAGCCTGAATCATTTCAATCATTTCAGGCATGTGTGTGGTTGCTCTAGGCTCTAACGTAGGGCGCAGGCAACCCAAAGCATCCATATCACGGTGAAATGCATCAATCATGGATTGTGTAAGCTCATCAATATCCATATTTGCTAATTGCGCACGTTGAATAATTTTGTCATCCACATCGGTAAAGTTACGAACATAACTCACAGCATAACCTGATGTCTGTAGCCAGCGATAAATGGTATCAAATACCACCATGACACGGGCATGCCCAACATGACATTGGTCATAAACCGTAACGCCACAAACATACATACCCACTTTACCAGCCTCTAAAGGCTGAAAAGTTTCTTTTTGACGCGAAAGTGAATTATAAACTTGCAATTCAGACATCAAACCAATCCTAAAACCTGCTTTAAGCGTGTTTGTACACCAGCTTCACCCAAAAACACCACAACTTTACTCATTTCAGGACCATGTGCTTGCCCTGTAAGCGCAATACGCAAAGGCATAAATAAAGCCTTACCTTTTGCATCCGTTTCTTCTTTAAGCGCAGTTGTCCAAGCCTTCCAATCAGTACAATCAGCAGCTTGGCTTGTGCTTAAAGCAGCTTCAAAGAAAGTTTTACCTGCCTCTTTTAAAACATGTATTTCATCATCACCCAATGGTGCAGCTACATCAAACAAACGTCTAAATTGCAAAACATCTTCAATGCGGCTGAGATTTCCTGTCATCATTTCAGTTAACAGCAATGCTTGTTGCTCATCTAAATCAATGCCGTTGTTTGCCAATGTTTGTTGTAACATAGGTGCTAGCTCTGCAATGGGTTTTGCATGCAATATTTTGGTATGCCAACGCCACATTTCATCATTGGACCAACGCACTGAAGATGTGGATAAATGTTCAATATCCGTGTGTTGTACTAAAGCATCTAATGTCACCGCATCATCAGGGATATTTGGGTGACCCAAACGAATCATGGCTTGTTGCAAGGCTTCAGGAAACAGTCCTGCTGCTCTTAAATCTGCCACACTGTGGCTTCCCGTACGCTTGGATAGTTTCGCCCCATCTTCACCCAACAATAAACCATGATGCAAACATACAGGCGCTGTATAACCCAAAGATTCCAACATCCACACTTGGTAAGCTGAATTGGTTAAATGATCATCCCCTCGCAACACATGGCTGATACCATCCACTGCATCATCAATGGCATTAGGCAACAAAAAGGTAAATGTACCGTCTGAACGCACAACCACAGGGTCATCCAAATCTTTGCGCAAAAATACCACATTATCACGCAACAAATCAGGCACGGTCACTTCTCCACTATCTGCATGGACTGCCAAACGCCAAGTATGGGTTTCCCCCGCATCCAATTTGGCTTGCCTTTCCTCTGCAGATAAAGCACGACAACGTCCATTATAACGCGGCGGAAGCCCGCGAGATGTGGAAAGTTTTCTATCTAAATTCAATTGACTTTCTGAACAAAAACAAGGGTATGCAAGGTTATCTGCTGCCAACTTATCCAATGCTTCTTGATGCTGTGCTGCATGTTGGGATTGGAATAAAGGCTCACCATCCCATTGCAAACCTAACCACAACATATCTTCTTTAAGTGCATCAATATATTGCTGCTCAGAGCGACTTTGGTCGGTATCTTCAAAACGCAGTAAAAATTTACCACCCATTTTCTTGGCAAACATCCAATTCAACATGGCTGTGCGCACATTGCCAAGATGCATCAAACCTGTAGGCGATGGTGCAAAACGTGTTACTACTTTACTCATCATTGTTCCTCTTTCTCAGCCTGTGGTGCTGCATCCACTTTTTCATCAGCCTTAGGCATAATTATCATATACTCATCGGGATAAACATAACCCAATTCCCGACGAATAACCTCTTCTAAGGTTTTAGGGTCTTCACGCAAACGAATAATTTCTTCTTTTAGACGTGCTTTTTCTGCACGCAAACGTTTAATCTCTTGCTGCAAAATTTGCTGCTGTTCACGCTCATGCTGAAACACAAAGTACCCATGGTCTGAGAAGATTAAATCCCAAACCATGAGTACTATAATGATCAGCCCAAGGGCATACAAAAACCAAGTGGAAAACCACTTTAAGTTATACTTTTTCAGATGTTACGCCCGTGAGAATGTGGACAAACCAGCATATTTTGCTCGGCTACCCAACTCTTCTTCAATGCGTAAAAGCTGATTGTATTTTGCCATACGATCAGAGCGCGATGCCGAACCCGTTTTAATTTGTCCACAAGATAATGCCACTGCCAAATCAGCAATCGTTGTATCTTCTGTTTCACCCGAACGATGTGACATCATAGAGCGGTAACCCGCATCATGTGCCATGCTCACTGCAGCAATGGTTTCTGTTAAGGTTCCGATTTGGTTTACTTTTACCAACAATGCATTGGCAATACCTTTATCAATACCTTCTTGCAAAATTTCAGGATTGGTCACAAACAAATCATCGCCAACCAATTGTACTTTATCAGCGATGCGGTCGGTAAGAATCTTCCAACCATCCCAATCATTTTCATCCAAACCATCTTCAACAGATACAATCGGATATTGGTCACATAACTTTTCAATAAAGTCCACCATGCCTTCAGCATCCAACTTACGCCCGCCTTCACCATCTAAGACATACATACCATCTTTATAAAACTCAGATGCAGCCATATCTGTACACAATACAATATCAGAACCTGCTTTTAAGCCAACTTTTTCAATGGCTTCAAGAATAACCGTGATACCTTCTTCATTGGAACCAAGGTTTGGAGCAAAGCCACCTTCATCACCCACTGCCGTAATGTGACCACCTTTTTGCAATACTGATTTCAATGCATGAAACACTTCTGCACCCATATCCATAGCTTCAGTAAAGCTTGGAGCACCTGCTGGAGCAATCATATACTCTTGAAAATCAATGCTGTTGTCTGCGTGCGAACCGCCATTAATCACATTCATGCATGGTACAGGCATCAATGCTGCATCATCCCCGCCAATATGGCGGAACAATGATACTTCATCTTCTGCAGCTTGTGCTTTGGCAACAGCCATGGATACGCCTAAAATTGCATTGGCACCCAAACGTCCTTTATTAGGTGTGCCATCAAGTTCAATCAACACATGGTCTAAACCACGTTGGTCTGCTGCATCCAAATCAATCACTGATGTTGCAATTTCACCATTTACATTGGCTACGGCTTTACGTACACCTTTACCGCCCAAACGTTTGTCACCATCACGCATTTCTACTGCTTCACGTTGCCCTGTAGATGCACCACTTGGTACTGCTGCACGACCGAATGCGCCTGAATCCAATCTCACATCAACTTCTACTGTTGGATTACCACGCGAATCAAAAATTTCACGGCCATGTACACTTACTATCTTACTCACTTCTTACTCCTAATCAGCCCCATTGCTGATACTTCTTCATTATTTAATTCATTTCTTTTTACCGCAGAGAGCACAGAGGACACAGGGGACTTTATTTTCACTCTGTGTTCTCTGTGACCTCTGTGGTTAATTCTTTTGTTTTACCAAATCATCAATACTTTTCAATATCATCAACAGTGCTTCCAAATCTGCCAATGCTACGGAATTAGGACCATCCGACTTAGCATTATCTGGATCGGGATGCACTTCCATAAAGATGGCAGCCACACCAATACTTACTGCCGCGCGTGACAAAGCTGGGACATATTCCCTATTGCCGCCCGTTGCACCACCCAAACCACCGGGTTGTTGCACCGAGTGGGTTGCATCAAAAACTACTGGTGCACCCGTTTCACCCATCACTATCAATGAACGAAAATCCGAAACCAAGTTATTGTAACCAAAACTTGTGCCTCTGTCACATAACATAATATCCACATTACCCGTAGATTTAGCTTTTTCTAACACATGTGGCATATCCCATGGTGCTAAAAACTGACCTTTTTTCACATTCACAGGTTTTCCAGCTTGGGCTACAGCAGTAATAAAATCAGTTTGTCTGCACAAAAATGCAGGTGTTTGCAAAATATCAGCCACTTTTGCAACAGGCTCAGCTTGTTCAGGTGTGTGTACATCTGTAATGATGGGTACACCCACTTCATCTTTCACCCGCTGTAAAATACGCAAACCTTCTTTTAAACCTGGGCCACGAAAACCATCTACACTGGTACGGTTGGCTTTATCAAAGCTGGATTTAAACACCAAAGACACACCAACCCGTTGACATATATCACGAATTTGTGTTGCCACTTTAATGCTAAATTCTTCACCTTCAATCACGCAAGGCCCTGCAAACAATACAAATGGCAAATCATTGCCAATGTTAAAGTCGGCAAGCTGAATATGGTGTTGTTTCATGATGCTGATGCCTGTTTTTTTGCAGCATCAACAAAACCAGAAAACAAAGGGTGTGGTGCATAAGGTCGTGATTTAAACTCAGGGTGAAATTGGCTAGCCACAAACCACGGGTGATTTTTAACCTCAACCATTTCAACCAATGAACCATCTGGCAACGTGCCTGAAACTACCAAACCTGCCTTTTCCAATTGTTCACGATAAGTATTGTTAAACTCATAACGATGACGATGACGTTCACGAATTTCCGATTGCCCATAAGCCAATGCCGCAGTTGTACCTTCAATCACCTTACATGGATAACCACCCAAACGCATAGTGCCCCCCATATCTGAACTTTCATCACGGGTGATTTTTTGTCCGTCTTCTTCCCACTCTGTCATCAAAGCAATCACAGGGTGTTCTGTATTGGCATCAAATTCACTACTGTTGGCACCAGCAAGACCTGCAACATTGCGTGCAAACTCTACTACAGCCATTTGCATACCCAAACAAATACCCAAGAAAGGTTTATTGTTTTCTCTGGCATATTGAATGGCAAGTATTTTACCTAAAGTACCTCTATCACCAAAACCACCAGGCACTAAAATGCCATCCACATCAGCCAAAGCTGACATATCACCATTTTCCAAAGATTCTGAATTTACATATTCAATCAATACACGCACATCATGCGCCATACCACCATGAATCAAAGACTCATTAATTGATTTATAGGCATCAGCAAGTTTGACATATTTACCCACAATCGCCACGCGCACCATGCGCTGTGGTGTGCGGATTTTCTGACATACATCTTGCCACACACTTAAATCTGGTGTTTTATTTTCCATGTTAAACTGATCAAGCAAAACATTACCAAGCCCGCCATCACGTAATACCAATGGTACTGCATAAATAGTATCTACATCAGGCAAACCAATGACTGCATTTTTTTCCACATTACAAAACAAAGCAATTTTATCGCGTTCGCCTTCAGGAATATCTTGCTCACTGCGACACAACAAAGCATCAGGTTGAATACCAATCTCACGCAACTTCTGCACAGAGTGTTGGGTTGGTTTGGTTTTAAGCTCACCAGAGGCTGCAATATAAGGCAATAATGTCAGGTGAATAAAAGCCGTGTTTTCACGCCCCAACTCAAATCTAAGCTGACGAATTGCCTCTAAAAAGGGTAAGGATTCAATATCACCCACCGTGCCGCCAATTTCAACCAGTGCAATATCCACATTATCTGCACGCAATGAAAGAATGCCTGCTTTAATCTCATCGGTAATATGAGGGATAACTTGCACTGTTGCGCCCAAATAATCACCACGGCGTTCTTTACGAATCACGGACTCATACACGCGACCTGTGGTAAGATTGGAGCGTTTGGTCATATCGGCATGGGTAAAACGCTCGTAATAACCCAAATCGAGGTCAGTTTCTGCCCCATCATCGGTTACAAACACTTCGCCATGTTGGTATGGGCTCATCGTGCCTGGATCCACATTGATATACGGA
>JALSZC010000216.1 GCA_027059605.1 Ghiorsea sp.
TTCGTCATCAAGTGGTGAATGACCTTCCATTGGGTCGTAATGTTGATGAAATGTTGCGTATGATTGATGCGCTTCAATTCGCTGATGAACATGGCGAAGTTTGCCCTGCAGGCTGGAACAAAGGCGATAAAGCCATGAAGCCAGACGCAGAAGGCGTTGCATCATACTTGGCTGAAGAAGCAGATAAGCTTTAATCAAAGCCATCTTTCAATATTCAAGCGACCTCAGCAATGGGGTCGCTTTTTTTATCCCTACTGCAAAGCTTTGTTATCATTGAACCAAGCTATGCAAGCAGTTTGACAGCAGCAAGCTTCTATCCCATCATCAGCCTATGATACATAGACCAACAGCCTTTTTGCCTTGAATACGCAATAAAGCGGACTGTTGTTCCACCTATGTATTATAAATATGAGGACTATCATTCCTGCGAATGGGGTTGTTAAATGTCTCGGGAATAATTAAGCAAGGAGTGTAAATGCCGCATCAGCTATCCAAAGTAATAATCAAAAATTATAAATCTTGTCGAGAAACAGAGTTGAAACTCTTATCTTATACTCCTCTGGTTGGATACAATAATGCTGGAAAATCAAATGCATTATCTGCAATTCAATGGTTACTTCGGAAATCCAGTCTAAAAACGGAAGATTATTTTGATCCAGAAATGCCTATTGAAGTTATTGGCATAATCGATGGAATTTCTACAGAGTTATTGAATGAGATGCCAGCAAAGCAGAAAGCATCAATAAAAAAATATATTAATTCAGAACAGTTACAAATAAAACGAGTTCAAGAAAAACCTAATGCTAAAGCGGCAGAAATTCGAATTTCTGTTTGGAATAAGCAAAATGGTGAATGGATATTGAACCCCACAGGAATTGATAACGCCATTAGTGCACTATTGCCAGAGCCAATAAGAATAGGAGCAATGGAAAATGCAGCAGAAGATTCAGCTAAGGCTAAAACATCAACTACAATAGGGAAACTACTGGCAGAATTTATTGCACCAGTAAAAGCAGCTCATGAAGCTGATTTGTCTCAGCACTTAAATGAAGTAGCTAGAAGAATTTCATGTGATGGAGACTCACGGTTTGGTGAGTTAGATACCATCGATAGTAAGCTAAATGAAAAAATCGATGATTTATTTCCTGGAATGAGTGTAAAACTTCATTTTAATACGCCTGTATTCGATGATTTGATAAAAGCAGGAACAATTAGAGTGTATGAAGGGCAACAAGTTGGACGTGATTTTTCATCATATGGACATGGTGCTCAAAGGTCTATTCAAATGGCTCTTATTCAGTACTTAGCAGAAGTTAAACGCAGTAGTGTAAATGGTGTGGCAACAACCTTATTGTTGATTGATGAACCAGAGTTGTATCTTCACCCTTTTGCCATCGAACAAATTAGAGAAGCACTAATTGAGTTATCTAAAAATGGCTATCAAGTGATTATTTCAACACATTCTGCACAAATGATTACACCAGAATATGCGGAGAATACGCTACTGATTCGAAAATGTGAACAGCAAGGAACATATGCAAGAGAGCGACTAATAGATGCAATTCAGAGAGTAATACCAAATTCTACTCATCAAATGGAACAGATTTTTAGTTTATCTCATTCTACTCAAGTTTTGTTTGCTGAAAATGTGGTTTTAACTGAAGGAAAAACAGAGTTGAGGTTGTTACCCTACATTTTTAAATCTATTGCTAACAAAACGATGGGGCAGGAAAAACATGCCCTAGTTGCTCAAGGAGGTGTTAATGATACAAAAAAATCATTAGATATTCTTAAAGCAATGGATTTACCTGCAAAAGCTATTGTAGATTTAGATTATTCATTTAACGGTGCAGTAACTCATGGGTTTATTTCTAATACTGATACCGATATAGTGCAGTTAAAGGCTATTTTCCAAAGACTAGAGCAAGAAGGAAAAATCACCATAAATAGTAGTAACGGCTTACCAAGAAATGGTATTGTTAAAGCATCTAAAGCTTTTGAACTTCTGGCTTCTGAACAGGATGCACAGCCATTAATAGATTCTTTACATTCAAAAATGCTTGCTCAAAATATATGGCTATGGAAAAAAGGCGCAATTGAAGCTCACATAGGAACAGATAGTAAAGATGAGTCAGCTTGGGCGTTATTTAAAAAGAATAGTGATATTAATGGTATTGAAGCTACATGTTCAGACTATCAAGAAGTTCAAGAGTTAATTGAATGGTTGCGAAATTAACATTTAACAATCGCTTTTTACGGTCGGCTGAAGTGGACGTTAGCATCCAAATATCAGGTTCATAGTCCATAACTTCAACAATCAGAGTAAAGACTTTGTGCCTT
>JALSZC010000217.1 GCA_027059605.1 Ghiorsea sp.
CAACATTACACATTCTTTTTCAAGATGAACACTTATTGGTCGTCAATAAACCTGCGGGCTTACTTTCTGTGCCTGGCAATAGCCCTGAAAAGCAAGATTGTATGGTATCTCGTTGTACTGCGGAGTTTGGCGAAATCCATATTGCTCATAGGTTGGACATGTCCACATCTGGCATCATTGCCTTTGCTCGCAGCAAAGATGCCGTGCGCAGCATGAATAAGCTGTTTGCGGAGCGAAAAGTCCAAAAAACATATATTGCCGTAGTCGATGGTTTGCTTGAAAACGACAAGGGTGAAATCCACGCGCCATTGATGGTGGACTGGTCTAAACGCCCCAAACAAAAAATCGATGACCAAGGCAAACCTTCATGCACACATTATCAAGTCATCAGCCGTGACGTAAAAGAAAACACATCAAGGGTAGAGCTTACCCCGATTACAGGTCGCTCCCATCAACTTCGTGTACACATGATGTCTCTGGGTCATGCTATTTTGGGTGATGAGTTTTATGCATCGGATGAAGTTTTTGCAAAGTCTGACCGCTTATTGCTTCATGCCACACAACTTGCCTTTATCCACCCAATAACGAATCAACCCATACATATTCATTGCCTACCTGATTTTTGACTGGCTGTCAACACAAAGTAAAATGTCTGCTTTTGCGTTATTGATTTTCGCTAGGGGTGGTCAGGTTTTGGTTTGTAGTTCATTCGTTGGTTTTGTTTTTTCAGGGTGTCATTTACAACATAGTTGATACTCTTTTCACTCACAGGCGCAGGTACTTTTCCCCCACGTTTGCATGTGCTGTATTGCAGAGGCTTTCTTTTGTATAAAAGCGTTACTGTGCCGTCAAATGCTTCATACAGTGTAACCGTTGCTCCACGCATGAGATGATTCCGTGCTTTCTTCTTGCCCTTGGCTTGCCAAAAGCCATCGCTTTGCCGCAACCTTTTGTTTGATATGACCATCAATGTACAGGCGTATAACTTCCATACGTGACTGTCCTTGTGTGCTCATTTGCAAGAACTCCGCTTTCATCAATACCCTTCTTGGCCGAAACTAAAGCAGATATTTTCATTTTGCGCTTACACACACTTACAATGAGGCTGTACTTTATATATCGTAGTGGCTAGGATGCAGACATCTTGTTCAACCTTGGGATGAAACATGACCGAGATGTCACTTAACTTTATATTCAATGCGGTAATGTGCTTGCTGATTTATTCATAAAGTGGTTGTTACCTCGTGAATCCTAGGTTATCAAAAAGATTAGCTTCAAATCAGAATATTCTTGATTTGCTCTATAGCTCTGCAACTGGAGCGGCGCAAGCTGCAGATTTTCTGGATGCCATGTTTGCGATAGATGATAGTCAGTCACTTGAAGAGTTATCACCGCACTTGGAGCGTATGGAGCAAATCTTTAAATTACTTGATTCCAATCGTGAACATGCGTATTCCCTGTTAGAGCAAGTTCCATTAGCAGTCATTGTTTTGGGTGAGAGTGGCGAGATTTTGGAAATGAATTCGCTGGCTGAATATGAATTACAACAATCGTCTATCATCCATTCTGATAAGAACAGGCTCATTTTTTCCTGCCAGAAGGATGCAGATTGTTTTTTTTCGATACTGCAGCAACGCATTGGACAAGGTAAAGCTAGAGAGGCAACTGTCCTCACGCTGGGGGCAGATTCCCAAGCAATGCAGGTGATGATTCGACAGGGATTTGTTGCAAGTTTGTTTGCTGAAGATCAAAATAATCATCAAGCAGTTTGCGTTAGTTTTATTCCTTCAGAAACAAAGTCTAGTATCCAAGAACAATGGCTTATTAAACAATATGCACTTACGCGGAAAGAAGCTTCCATTGCCATTCAGTTTGCACGTAATCCAAATATTACAAATTTGGCAAAGCATGAATACCGTAGTGAAGAAACTATTCGTTCCCAAATAAAGTCTATTTATGCCAAAACTGGCGTACATGGGCAGGCAGAGTTGATGCGTTTACTGCTTGAGCAGGATACTTTGGCGATGCGCTATAATGAAGAGCAAAAACAATGCCCATTTGAGGAAAAAACAATCCAGCTATCTGACGGTTATGCCATAGGTTATGAAGAATATGGGCCTAAAAACGGTCTTCCTGTGCTTTATTTGCATAGCTTTACAGGGTGTCGCACGGAGTGCGCACATCATTTGGATGTGTTGAAGCGGCTGAATATTCGGATGATTGCCATTGATCGAAAAGGATATGGGTTATCCACAGGCCATAGTTTGCCATTTGCTGCAACTCCTAGCTATATATGCCAAGTAGTGGATACCTTACAGTTAGAACGCTTCAGCATTGTTGCGATGAGTGGATCAACTGCTCACGCATTGGCCTGTGCGGCTGAACTGGGCGATCGCATTCGTCAGGTCACGCTTATTTCACCGATGGGACGGGTACGTGTGGCAGACGATGTGGCAGGTATGATGCCATTTAACAGGAGAATTTATGAGTTGATTCTTCGTTGCCCAGAATCCGTGATTCGCTTTTTGTCGCACTTGATGATGCGTGCATTTTCGGCCGATCCAGAGGCTTATCTGAAGCGCGTAATACCAAATATGGCCGAGGCAGATCAGCGTCTGCTTGCTGATCCAGAGATTCGAGGACATGTAAAGCAGACTTTTGTGGATTCACGCGCTCGTTTATTGCGTGGATTCAGCGATGATATGATTCGCTATGCTCAGCCATGGGACATTGATCTGGAGAAAATCAATGTTCCCATCAGTATTTGGCAAGGAACGGCCAGTCGTCATATCCCCGCTTCTATGGCAAAAAAGCTTATTGATACACTACCAAAGTGTCGTGCACATATTCTTACGGGAGAAGGGTATTATATCAATTTTTCGTACTGGGAAGATATATTAACGAATCTGGTTTCTAATTCCCAAGCTTAATCCACCTATCCTACTCATACTGTGTTTATCAGCATTTCACCCATATGGGTGATGAAACTATTTGCATGTTAGTGAAGTGTTGCTGCTATCTTTATTTGTGTTGATTGAGGTTATGAATAGCAAGCAATGGTGCTATTTGCGAAGGGAGCGGTGATATGTTACACTGGTTTTGTAGTATATATAAATATGGGGTGCCCATTCAAATCACTCGTGTTATTGCGATAATGTACTGTGTCTTCCAATTAAAACAGAAAATGAAATTACTGCCCTTGCTCTTACTGGTGCTACTCTCATTACCATCTTTTACACATGCGTTAACCTATACCAGTTGTACTACATATGGCATACTATCTACAACACAAGCCTGCATTGGAGAGCAACGTCTGTGGACTATGACAGGCGATGATCAATTCTCGCGCCCTGCCAACACGCTTATAGTTAATGTCACTGGCTCAACGGTGGACTTTGTTGCTACCGCACCAATTCCCAGCCCTGGCAGTGGAGGTGTTCTTCTCGACTTTGATAAATTTTATATTGTAACAGAAAACCTGTTTAACCAACCGCCGTTTAGAAGGGGAGATTTTTTTAATGAGGTGATTGGACCATTTAACTATGGTTTGCCGCCATCTGGCAATACCGTTCAGCTAGGATCTAAAGAATTAGGGCGTATTGCAGCGATGAAGACGATAGGCTCTGGAAAACTTTATTTGATTGAAGAACAGTCTGGGTGTGTTTTTGTTGGTGGAACTTGTACCGGACGTAATGGTGCGGGTACGGAAGGGTTTGCTGCAATTGATTTTGCTGGAGCACTGCCGCCACCACTTCCTCCAGTGCCTACGCCTGTTTCGGGAACATCAGGTGAGAACAACGGATTCAGTGGTGAAGCATCTGACCCCATCAATACTTTCACTGGTGAGTTGTTCAAATCATTTCCACCAGATATTGATTTGGGCGGCCCGATGCCGTTACGCTTTTCCCGCTATTATGCATCAGGCTTGGCTGCCGATCACATTACTGGTGCGATGGCACCAAACTGGCGGCACAATTTTGAGTGGAGCCTGACAACCAATGCGACGGCAGCGGGAGGGACAGCCAGCATTGTTGATGTAATCAGCAACAAAGGTCGCCTGATTCGATTTAGTAAGGCTGGTACAGTATGGCAACTTTCTGGGCGCAAGGATATTCCCTATCAATTGGTTGAAGATACTATTGCTGCTACATTTACGCTACTTGATCCGCGCAATAATCGAATGCATATTTTCAATAATGCAGGTCAACTGATTACCATTCAGGATCATGCAGGCAACAAACATAGCCTAACCTATGATGCTGCGGGCTTATTGACTCAGGTTTCAGATGGTTTGGGACGGGTGCTAACTTTTACCTACGATGGTTCAAACAAAGTACAGGTTGTTGATGGTGGTAATGGCCAACAGATTGGATTTGTTTACTCTCTAAATAACGGTGTATCTGATAATCTGGTGAAGGTTATTGATGCGCTAAACCTTGGTGTGCTGGGTGGCAAAGCAACGCTATATGGCTATTCGACAGTTGGTAATTTACTAACAAGCATTACCAAGCCACAAGGCAATATAACGTTTACCCAAACATGGAACGCCAATAATCAGGTGGCAACACAGACCGATGGCTTAGGCAATACAACGACATTAACCTACTCTGGTAGCGATACGACAATCACCGACCCATTGGCGCGCGCAATGATACATACACATACAACAACGGGTGAGTTGAGTGGCGTGACACGACGTGATGGCACTTCTATTTCTCTCGCCTCCAATGCCGTTGGTCAGCGTAATGGTATTACAGATTCATTGGGTGCAAATACCAGTTACACCTACGATACCGCCAGTGGTCGTGTGGCAACAACAACCCATGCTAATGGTGCAGCTACAATCAAAAGCTTTGTTACGCGTACGCTGGCCTCTGGCGTGAAACAGTTTGATTTGGCTTCAATAACGCATGCTGATAGTACAGTTGAGACATTCGGTCGTGATACATACGGCAATCTTATCTCGTATGTGGATAGGCGGGGAAATACTACAAGCTTTACACACAACGCCAATGGACAATGGCTTACCCGTACCAATCCACTGGGAGGTTCGGTTGTGCGCACGTTTAATGCCGATGCTACGTTGGCGACCAGTATAGATGAGTCGGGCAATGCGACCAGCTTTACCTATGATTTATTCAAACGTCTATCCACAATGAATTTTGCTGATGGATCTACGCAATCTTTCACCTACGATTTACTGAACAGGCCACTCACCATTACCGATAATCGAGGCAATGTGAGTAGTTTTGTCTGGGATGCCAACAGTAACATGACTAGCAGTACAGATCGTGTCGGTACGACCACCGCATTTTCCTATAACGCCATGGATATGTTGACGACAATTACAGATGTGAATGGAGCCACTATGACGCGCGGCTATGATGCTCTGCTGCGTCTTTCTAGCATCACTGACCGCAATGGCAACACGACCAGTTTTGGCTACGATACACAAAACCGGTTGACGAAAGTTACCGATGGCAATGGCAATATCTGGCAGCGTAGCTTTGACAGCGAAGGGATTATTGCCAGTAGTATAAGCCCATTGGGTAATACAACTAGTTACACCTCGGATAATATGGGACGTATTACAAAAGTTACCAGCCCGTTGGGTAACAGTGTGCAGATGCGTTATGATGTTATGGGGCGCATCACACAAATCACGGATCCACTGGGTTATATTCAAAGTAATAGCTATGATGTATATGGACAACTAAGCGGTAAAACGCTTCCAGGTGCTATTACGGCCAGTTATACACATAATGCGTTGGGACAGATTGACCAGGTGACAGACCCATATGGCAATCAATGGCAACGCATATTTGATACGGCAGGGCGATTGACGGGGAGTAAAGACCCGTTGTTACGCCTAACATCATTTTCCTATGATAATCGCAACCGAGTTCAAACCATCACCTTTCCTGGAGGACTGGGTACGCGCACCAACACTTACGATGCCAACGGCAATCTAACCCAGCGCTCTTTCTCTGATGGCACTACGATTAATTTCACCTACGATGCCGAAGACAGGCTACTCACTGCCAATGGCTTAAATCTGGCTCGCGATAATCTAGGCCGAATCACCAACAGCAACGGCATTGCTATTGCTCATGATGCAGGTGGACGCATCACTAGCATCACTTATGCGGCGGGTAAAAGCGTGAGTTATACCTATGATGCCAATAACCATGTCACCAGTATCACCGACTGGCTGGGAGGAGTTTCCTCCTTTACTTATGATGCTGATAACAGGCTGGTTTCCATGGTGCGACCTAATGGCGTGACGACAACCTATACCTACGACAATGATGGGCGTTTGATCGATATTCAAGTTGGTACACTTGGAAGCATTGCATTAACCCGTGATGCCAAGGGGCAAATTACAGTTGCCACTCGCACGCTGCCAACGGCTACCAGTGCAGGGGCGATGACCTCCAGCAGTCATAGCTTTGATGCAGCAGCACAAGTGAGCAGTACAGGGTTTAGCTACGACGCAATGGGTCGTTTGACCAACGATGGAGTTGCTACATTTACATGGGATTTAGCCTCACGTTTGACCAGTGTGGGAACCACTACCCACACCTATGATGGCATTGGCTATCGTTTGAGTCGTACCACGGCAATGGGCACGCGCAACTATGTCTGGAACCTGGCACTTGGGCTGCCATCTGTATCCATTGAAAAACAAGGCGCTACCGATTTGCGTTACTATGTGCATACACCAGATGGTGCGCTGCTCTATAGCATTGATGCGGCTACACCCAATACTCGCCATTTCTATCATTTTGACGAAACGGGGAATACGCGCTTTGTCACTGATGATGCAGGTGCGGTGCAGGTGAGCTATGCCTACAGTCCGTTCGGTGTGTTGCAGGCAACAACGGGAGCTTTGGATAACCCTTTCACTTGGCAAGGGCAGGGTGGTGTTTTTGATGATGGCAATGGGCTGTATTATGTGCGTGCTCGCTACTACGATGCCAATATAGGGCGGTTTATCTCCAAAGACCCCGTAAAATCAATTGCGCCTAAAAAGATTAATCCTTATCAGTATGCGTTGAATAACCCATTGATATTTGGGGATATTTCGGGTTCCGATGTTGTTTCAATTGTAAATAAGCCTGGTGCTGGAGGAGACCCCCGAGCACAACTGGCTGCTATTCTTGCTCGAGCATTTGGTAGACCTATCGAATCGGTTTTATGTCCTGAACCTGAAGATCCGAATGACTTACGATTAGACCCTATCGTAGTCGCAATGGAGCAAGAGATGCGGTATGAGGATATTGATATTTGGGATACCGATGAAGGTGAAATACCTGAATCAGAGAGTCCAATTGGCAGTTTCTTTGGTGATAATACAGTGTCGGGTTATCTGACTGATCCATCAGGTTGGGGAAGTGTCTCCTATTGTACAATGAATCTTAAACCAAAGAATTTAGATTTAATAAACACAGAAACAAGTTTTGTTCTAAATTTCTCTGAACCAGTTTCGACTAGTACACTTGAAGATAATCTGTTTGATGAATCATCGGTAAGGGATGCATCTTGCAAATTTCAGCCCACAGAGCCAGATGATGCTACATCTCCTGAAGATGAATGTAGAGGTTTCCCATCTTGGTATATCCCCGATAGTGGAGCGTATCGTAAAGATTTGAATGACCCGATGTTAGTTGGAATATTTGACTTTATGGAGCCGTGAAATGATGAAAAGCGTCGATAAACAACCGAATCAAATCATTGGACTATTGCTATGTTTTCTGATGCTGATTCCTGTTTCTTTTGCTGAAACATACACGTATGATGCCGCAGGGCGTTTGACTGGTGTGACCTATGCAGATGGCTCTGGCATTAGCTATAGCTATGATAAAAATGGTAATCTCCTTAGTAAAACTATTGCACCTATAGGTTCTGCAGATACAACGCCCCCTGTGATAACACTCAATGGAACATCCCCAATCACGGTAGCACAAGGGTCGATTTACAACGATGCTGGCGCGACGGCTGCAGATAATGTGGATGGTAATATCACTGCTAATATTGTGGTGGCAAATACCGTGAACACGGCGATTGTTGGCACTTATGCCGTGACCTATGATGTCAGTGATGTGGCAGGTAATGCGGCAGCGCAGGTGACCCGCACAGTGAATGTCACTGACCAGACAGCACCTGTTATTACCTTGCTTGGTACATCACCATTGACGATTGCACAAGGTTCAGTTTATACCGATGCTGGCGCAACAGCAGCAGACAATAATGATGGAGATATTACTGCCAGTATTGTAACAGGTGGTACATTTGTAAATAGCTCGACAGTAGGTACATTTACTATCACCTATGATGTAACGGATGCTGCAGGCAACACAGCAACACAGGTTGTGCGTACCATAACAGTTACCGCAACTTCAACTGGTGACGATTCAGGCACTGATACAGGAACAGACACTGACACGAAAGCAGCTGGCGGCTCTGGCAGTGGATGTATCGCGCCTACAACATCAGGACTTGGTTTGTTGTCCATGGTAGTTTTATTGCTTGGTGGGCTTGCAGTAAGGCGCAAAAGGCAAATTTAAGCTTTATCAGCTTTATGTAGAGATGAAACCCAGTTCTTCTTCGTTATGCAACACAGGGCGATGCGCACCTTCATCACAAACGGGTAACACAGCAAACTTTTGGTTATGCTCTTTCATGTATGTGTCCAGAAAAGCATTACCTTCTTCGATGCAGGAAATACCTTGCAAACGCATTTCTTTAAGCAGTCTGTCTTGCAGAGGGTTGGTTCACACGTTCAACACGCCCCTTTGCTTGCGGTGCACCTAGCATATACCCAGCCCCATTCGCTTTGCCACAACCTTTTGTTTGATATGATCATCAATGTACAGGCGTATAACTTCCATACATGATTGTTCTTGTACGCTCATGTGCAATAACTCCGCTTTCATCAATACCCTCCTTAGCCGAAACTAAAGCGGACATTCTCATTTTGCGCTTACACTGATTTTTGACTGGCTACACAAATATTGAAGCTTCTGCTAGGCTTATGTTTGAGGTGTTTGATGCGCTATATGGTTTTATGTTTACTTCCAGGGCTTCTCTTGGGTTGTGTGTCCACAGACAACCC
>JALSZC010000218.1 GCA_027059605.1 Ghiorsea sp.
CTGTATTGATGAGTGTTTCAATAGCAACAGTACGACCACCATCGACCGTGCGCACCAAACGCTGTGACAAAATTGCTTTCATATTCATCGCAAGGTTTAGTTGTACTTGGGTGTGCATTTCTTCAGGGAAAAAGTTACGGATACGCTCTAAAGCTTGATTGGAGTTGTTTGCATGTAAGGTTGCCACGCACACATGCCCTGTTTCAGCAAAGGTTAATGCATGTTCCATGGTATCTCTATCCCGAATTTCACCCACCAAAATAAGGTCTGGCGCTTGGCGTAAAGTGTTTTTTAACGCATCTTTGAAGTCTAAAGTATCAGTACCTACTTCACGCTGTGTCACTACTGACTTCCTATGCTGGTGAACAAACTCAATCGGATCTTCAATCGTGATAATATGCCCTGCTGCATTACGATTTCTATGGTCAATCATGGCTGCAAGTGAAGTGGATTTACCTGAGCTAGTCGCACCCACCATCAATACTAGACCACGTTTACTCATCACAATATCTTTAAACGTGTCAGGTAATCCAAGCTGCTCAATGGTTGGCACATCTGTGGTAATTTTACGAATCACCATGCCCACATCACCACGCTGCCGGAAGATATTTACCCGAAACCTGCCCATACCTTCATAAGCAATTGCCAAGTTCATTTCCATGGTTTCTGAAAACTCAGCTCGCTGTTTTTCAGACATCACTGAATTGGCAAGTTGCTCTGTCTGCACTGCACTGAGCGGAGTTTGTTTTAAAGGCACAACCTTGGAATTAATGCGATATGAAGGCGGCATACCCGACGTAATGTACACATCTGAGGCATCTTGTTTCACCATAATGCTTAATAACTGCTTAATTGATGTTTTCTGATCTGGGATTCGTGCACTCATCTATATTACCCACCAAATAGTTTTTTGTTTTGTGCTTTTTCCATAGCTGTATCTTGCGTGATTTTACGTTGTTTTACCAAGTTTTGTAGGCACATATCTAAAGTTTGCATACCTTCACGTTGCCCTGTCTGCATCACTGATACAATTTGCGCCAATTTATTTTCACGAATTAAGTTGCGCACAGCAGGTGTTCCCAACATAATTTCATGAGCTGCTACTCGCCCTTTACCATCGGATGTTTTCATCAATGTTTGTGAAATCACAGCTTTCAGTGATTCTGAAAGCATGGAGCGCACCATATCTTTTTCAGCAGCGGGAAACACATCAATAATACGGTCAATGGTTTTAGGTGCTGATGAGGTATGCAATGTACCAAATACCATGTGCCCTGTTTCAGCCGCAGACAATGCAAGACTAATGGTTTCCAAATCTCGCATTTCACCCACAAGAATCACATCAGGGTCTTCACGTAAAGCACCTTTGAGTGCTGTTGCAAATGACTTGGTATGCGCTCCCACTTCACGCTGAGAAATAAGGCTATTTTTTGTTTGATGCACAAATTCAATCGGGTCTTCTACGGTTAGAATATGCCCTTTTTCCATTTGATTGCGATAATCCAACATGGCAGCAAGCGTTGTTGATTTACCTGAACCCGTAGGACCTGTCACCAAACAAATACCACGCGGTGCCATAGCCAACTCTTTGAAAAGTTCTGGAGCGTTAAGCTGTTCTAAAGTGAGAACTTCTGTAGGAATGGTACGAAATACCGCCGACATGCCTCGGTTTTGCCAAAAGCAGTTCACACGAAAGCGAGCAATATCACCAAGTGCAAATGAGAAATCCAAATCCAAGTGCTCTTCAAAGTTTTTGCGTTGCTCATCGTTCATAATATCATAAACCATGGCTTGTACTTGCCTATCTTCTAAAGCTGGCATCTTAATTTTAGTCATATCACCATTGATACGAATCATCGGAGCTTCACCTGAAGAGACATGTAAATCTGAAGCTCCATTTTTTACCGAAAACGCCAACAATTCAGAAATATCCATCTACCCTCTCCCTACATTCATTTTAAAGTTATAACTAGCACTAGCATAGAAAGATATTTGCTTTCTCGCAAGCTACTATCCGTGACCAGCATTACTTCTTTACATAATGCAAAAACTGACTGATACGTCCTTCTTGAATACCACGCTGCTCAAACTTGGTATGTGGTCTGTCTTCATCCCGTTCAACAAAACCACCTTTGCCCGCCACATTGGTTAAACCTTCAGTGTTGTCCAAGATGTCTTGCATCCACAATGCCAAGTCAGGCTTATCTGTTGCCAGCTTAATAAAACCACCACTTTTTACACGTGTTACCAGCAGTTTGGCAAAGTCTTTTTGAATAATTCTACGTTTATGGTGGCGTGCTTTAGGCCAAGGGTCTGGGTGGTTGATAAA
>JALSZC010000219.1 GCA_027059605.1 Ghiorsea sp.
TTATAAGCGTTGTGGCTTGTTGTCTATCGGCTCAGCTTACTTTTGCCGAGCCAGTACAAGATATAGGAGCCCTATTAGGTGAAGCTATTGAAGATATTAACTTTCAAGACTTTGATATTGCAGAAAAGAAGCTAACACAAGTATTAAAAAGTGAACCAGAAAACCCATATGCTAAATATTATATGGCTAGCTTACTTACGCAAACCAAACGGGTTAAAGAGGCAGTGCCTTATTTGGAAAGTATCAAGGATTCGGCAAACCTGTTTCCTGATTATCAACGCTTGCTTGCGTCAACATACATGGCGGCAGGGACACCTGAAAAGGCTATCCCGATTTACAAAGCCATGCTTGAAGAAAACCCTTTGGATGAGGAAAATATGTTCCAATATGCCAATGCTTTGGAACAAAATGGCGAATATAATCGTGCCATGGCATATTATCATCAGCTCATCAAAGCAGATTCAGCATATGCGGATGCCGCACACTTCCAGCTTGCCAATATCATGATGATTTTTGGTGCCAACAGGCATGCAAATGAACAGTTTGGTCGTATTGCAGATACTTCAGCATATGCTGCTACAGTCAAAGCATACCAGGCTTCATTAGCACCTGCTTTAAAACCTTTTGGTTTATATCTTTCAGCAGAGTATTTTGTCAATGATAACCCTGGCTCTGCATCATCCACATATGCCAAAGGTGCAGTACCACAAGCTACGCCCAAGAGCAGCGCGGGTCAGACATGGGTTGCAGCCCTCTCTTCTGCAGCGTGGGAAATCAACTATCGCTTACAAACCAAACTTGCATATACCTATTATATGACTTCATACAGTGAAAGCTTTGCCAAAAGCAATGATTTTACAGGCCACTTTTTTGCCCCAACATTAACTTATGCTTTTTCTCCACAGCTTAAACTGGAAGGTAAAATAGATTACCAAATCCTTAATCTTGGTGAATACAATCTTTCTCATAACTACGGTGGTGCTTTAAATTTGCGCTATACTGCGAAAGACAGCTTGTCATCTTGGTATGCCAGCATCAGTTATATACGCAAGCGGTATAATCAGGCATTTGGAGATGTCGGTGCCAAGGTTAATATGCAATATCTGGATGCCAATTCGCCGACCCTTGGTGCAGGTGGCTATATCATTTATTCCGATGCTGGCGCAATGTTTAGTATTGACTATAGCTTGCTGTTTGAGCGTACTTTGACCAATACCAATGCCGTATTGAATGAAAAAGCCCAAGACAGTGTATTCAGAGAACATCAGCTGTCATTGAATCATCACTTGCCGTTAGACACAATTTCGCAAGGGCTAAGCTTTGGTGTTTCTGCTGGTTATACTTATAGAAATTATCTAAACCCTCAATCAGGCACATCACTACCCAGTATTAAACCAGGTAATTATTTTACCGCACAAACCACAACAGCAAGCACAAAAATTCAATATAATATTGGTACTACATACAATCTTAGTGTTGTCCTGGGTTATGACTGGGCAAAAGCTTCTTCACAAGCTACCGAGCTAAGCTACGACCAAACCCGTTATTACACACAACTTTCAGGTTCGTATTAGAGCCTGCGTTTTCGGGTGATATGCGCACCCAGCATCAGCATCACCAAGCTCACCCAAGCCCAACCTGTTTGGTTACTACTCCCCGCAAGGCAGCTGGCTGCATCAGGGGTACCGCCTGAACCGGTCGTGACTTCAACAGATGCGCTACCAATACTGCGATTGCCACCAGCATCATCAGCAAAGAAAGTTACTTTAGTTATACCAATCGGGAATACTGAAGGCGCATCATTAAACACTGTAACCGATGTATCCACATTATCTGTCGCTGTAGCACCCGCTAAAAATGTTTGAATCAAAGGGTTACTTAGTTCTGTACCTAATGCACTTGTCGCAAGCACCGATATATCATTAGGTACAGTTAATATTGGTGGTGTATCATCAATCACTGTAATCGAACCTGTAGCTGTACCTATATTACCATAAGTATCTGTTGCTGTGAAAGTAATATCAACCGTTGTATTCAAGCTGAAATTTGTTGGTGCATTATGGCTGACAGTTCGAGCACCTTCATAGTCATCAAGTGCAACCACAGCACTAATAAATTGCTGTACATATGGATCATTCACAGACAAACCAGAAGCAGTTTCCGCAGACAAAGTCAATGCTGAAGGTATAGGCAAATATACTATGGGTGCTTGTGCATCCCAAACCGTGACTTTTGCGCTGGCATAGCCACGATTACCTTGCACGTCATCTGCAAAAAAGGTTACTGTTGTTGTACCAATAGGAAAGACTTGGGGCGCATCATTATTC
>JALSZC010000220.1 GCA_027059605.1 Ghiorsea sp.
GTGAACATGCACTGTGTTGGAAGCTCAATCGCTCTGAATCTGTAAGCGAAGTGATTTGTGCGCCTGGAAACCCAGGCATTAAACGTGAAGCACGTTGTATCAATATTGGTGCAGAAGACATTGATGGTTTAATGCAGTTGGCGCGTGATGAACAACCTAAGCTTGTGGTGGTTGGCCCTGAAGTGCCTTTAGTACTTGGTTTGGCGGATAAACTTCGTGCTGAAGGTTTTGCCGTGTATGGTCCTGACCAAGCGGCTGCTGAGTTGGAAGGCAGCAAGTCATTTTCTAAAGCTTTGATGGATGAAGCAGGTGTACCCACCGCATGCTTTGAAACCCACACTGACCCTGAACAAGCTGCCGCCTACATTCGTAAAATCGGTGCACCTATTGTTATCAAAGCATCTGGTTTGGCTGCGGGTAAAGGTGTGATTATCGCCCAAACTGAAGAAGAAGCCATTGCAGCCAGCAACGATATGTTGTCTGGAAACAGCTTTGGTGATGCAGGTTCACAAGTGGTGATTGAAGAGTTTTTAGAAGGTGAAGAAGCATCATGTTTATTTATTGTATCTGGCGATACGATTTTACCCCTCGCATCATCTCAAGACCATAAAGCACTCTTGGATGGCGACAAAGGTCCCAACACAGGTGGTATGGGCGCATACAGCCCTGCCCCATGTGTAACAGCCGAAGTTGAGCAAGAAGTATTAGACACCATTGCTAAACCCATTATTGCCGCCCTCAAAGCACGCGGAGCCAACTTTATTGGCACTTTGTATGCTGGCGTGATGCTCACAGACAAAGGCATCAAAACTTTAGAGTTTAACGTGCGCTTTGGTGACCCTGAGTGCCAACCGTTGATGAGCCGCCTTCAATCTGATTTGGGTGAAGCCTTGCTTGCTGCTGCTGAATCACGTTTGGATGGTATGAAGCTTAAATGGGATGATAAAAAAGCATTGTGTGTGGTTGTCTCCTCAGAAGGTTATCCTGCAAGCTTTGAAAAAGGGCAAGTTATCGGTGGGCTTGATGCCGTTGAAGCAGCGGGCACAACCGTATTCCACGCTGGTACTAAAGAGCTAGATGGTGCTATCATCAATAGCGGCGGTCGCGTACTTGGTGTAACGGCTTTAGGAAACACTGTGCAAGAAGCCCAGAAAACTGTTTATAAAGCCTTAGAAAACCTTGATTGGAAGGGTGGTTTCTACCGTAAAGATATTGGTTATCGCGCCATTAAAAGGGAGCAAAACTCCTAGTCAAATTTTTATATTTGACAGCGCGAATTTGAACACCATACTTCGCCGCGTTGAAAGACAATGCGCCTATAGCTCAGTTGGTAGAGTAGCGGACTTTTAATCCGTGGGCCCTTGGTTCGAGTCCAAGTGGGCGCACCATTTATAGAAACAAAGAAGACCGATAAGAGCCTGTAAGCCTAGTGTTTGCAGGCTTTTTTCTTGCCTTGTTGTTTACCTACGTCCTATACTATCCGACAGAAACCAAGAAAATTGGGGGTAGTTTTGGGGGTATAAATCCCAAAACACTACTTTGAGCAAAAAAAGTACCCCCACCTTGGCACTTAAAGGGCGGTGTAGTATGGCTTTAACAGATGCTAAAATAAAAGCTGCAAAACTTGAAAACGGCAAAAAAGTACAAAAGCTTGCCGATAGTGAAGGCTTATATTTATTGCTGAATAAGTCAGGCAAGTATTGGCGTTTCAAATATCGCATTGCTGGCAAAGAAAAAACACTGTCTATTGGCGTTTATCCCCAAGTAACCCTTAAACAAGCTAGAGATGCACGAAATGAAGCCAAAGAAAAAATAAAAAATGGCATTGACCCTAGCCAAGCCAAACAAGCCGAAAAAAGAAAACAGTTTAATGACAGCCAAGCAGACACCTTTAAGAGGGTGGCTTATGAATGGATTGAGAAGCAAGCCCCAACTTGGGCAGCTTCCACCCATAAAAGCACAGTAGCACGGTTAGAGCGTCATATACTGCCCTACCTTGGCACTTTACCCATTCGAGAAATTGAAGCTATTGATGTGCTTTCAGTTGCACGGCGTGTTGAGGAAAAAGGAAACATTGAACTAGCCCACCGCATTAAAAGAATGTGTGGGCAAATCTTACGCTATGCAGTGGCTACTTGTCGCATTAAAAGCGACCCATCCCGAGACTTGCAAGGCGCACTAGCCCCCGTGGTCACCAAGCATAGGGCTTGTATTAAAGACCCCAAGCAAGCAGGCGAACTTATGCGAGCTATCCAAGGGTTTACTGGCACACATATCACAGCTTGCGCCCTTCGCTTATCGCCTTATGTGTTTCTACGCCCTAA
>JALSZC010000221.1 GCA_027059605.1 Ghiorsea sp.
CCAGAGTGTAAAAACAAAGCATGACCACCAAGCTGAAACATACCGGTTTCAAATGAAACACGGGTGCGTGTGGATGCTTTATCAAAAATCATAGCCAATGCTTTGCCTGCAAGGGTGGGGTGAGCTTCGCCAGCTTTTTGTTTAGCTTTTAGGGCTATGCCTCGTGTTATGATGGCATCTGCTTCGCTGGGCGAGATGTCCAATAATGTTAAAAAATGTCTGATATTGCTCATAAATCTAAACCTTCTATGCTTTTGTTTAATAGCATTAAACCTTCTTCAATTTCAGCTTCTGTGATATTCAGCGCAGGTAAAAACCGCAAAACATGTGAACCTGCTGCCAGCACCAACAAGCCCTGTTCACGGCAAGCATGAATAATAGGCATCACCTCTTTTTCACAGGCAAGCCCTAAGAGTAGCCCATTGCCACGCACTTCGCTAAAAAATGGGTAAGTATCAACCAGCTTTTGTAGTCCAGTTTGTAGTTGTTTGCTTCTTTGTTTGACGTTTTCCAAGATATTTTCTTGTTTTAACACATCCAGCACCGTGAGTGCTGCTGCACAAGACAAAGGGTTGCCGCCAAATGTGGTGCCGTGTGAGCCTGCGGATAATGCGGGTGCTACTTTTTTGCATGCCAGCATTGCACCAATAGGCACGCCACCACCCAAACCTTTGGCAAGGGTTAATACATCAGGGCTAACACCTGTCAATTCAAAGGCAAACATGGCACCACAGCGAGCAATACCTGTTTGGATTTCATCAAATATCAGTAGAATATCATGTTTATCACAAAGTTTTCTTACATCTGTCAAATAATGCGGGCAGGCATGGTTGACACCACCCTCGCCTTGCAAAGGTTCTAGCATAATTGCCGCAGTGGTATCATCAATAGCACTTTCCAAAGCTGCTAAATCATTGAGCGGCACATGTTTAAAGCCTTGGGGTAGCGGGGTGAAACCTTGTTTGACCTTGTCTTGTCCTGTGGCAGCAATGGTTTGCATGGTTCTACCGTGAAAAGATTGGGTTGCCGTAATCACTGTATATTTCTCTTTGCCTTGATCGTGGAAATATTTACGCACAATTTTAATGGCAGCTTCATTGGCTTCGGCACCTGAATTGCAGAAAAACACTTTATCTAAGCCTGAAAGTTCAACCAGTTGTTTCGCCAGTTCATTTTGCTGCGGATTAAAATACAAGTTTGAGCAATGCAACATGGTGGCAGCTTGTTCGCTTATGGTTTGAATCATGGCTGGGTGCGCATGCCCTAAGGTGTTGACCGCAATACCAGCGACAAAATCCAAATATGATTTGCCTGTATCATCCCACACGCGAGAGCCTTGCCCTTTGATAAGCGTGATGGGGAACCGTCCATAATTGGGGGCTAAATATTGATTTGCTTCTTGGATATTCATTGGCGAAGGCTAGAAGTCTGTTAGAATTAAAGCAACTGGCTACGCTACAGTCGTTTAAGTCTAACAGACCCCTAGTTATTTTTTAAGATGCTCAATACTTCAAGCCATTACTCGTATTGCAAGATGATGCTTGGCTGCTAGTTTTGCTGTATGAAATCACTTTGGTGTACACGGAAAAGCATGACACATGGCTTTAAAATTGAGCTTGTAGCGTGTGTGGCTTGTAGCTGTAAAAAGAGAAAAACGTGTAAACCTTATGCAGCCGTTCCATTGGCTGATATTGCGGCAGCTAACCGCGAATCCAAACGTACTGGGCATAATGTGGCTGAAGATTTGCCGCTTTTTGAGGCTGTTCTCAAATAAATCAGTGCAGCTTATTGGCTTTTTGATATGCCTCTGCAGCTTGTTGCCATTGTCCTTTTTCGGCATGCCAATCACCACGCAGTTGCCACAGTTCAGCACTTTCATGGTTTTCCAATAAGCCATACAAACTATCATCCGCAATACCACTTAAACCTGCTTTGTGTGCAAGTTGCATACGCAGCCAAGTGCCAGCGGCAGTCTTTTGGTAAACGGCTTTATCAACTTGCTTGAAATGTTTTAAAGCATCGCTTTCCAGCATGGGCAGCAGTGCTTTTGCCACCTGCATATCATCATGTTGGGCAAGATAGTCTAACAATAATCGAGATGCTGTTTGGGTATCACCTGATGTTTGTAATGTTTGGGCTAAGTTCATCAGTGTTTTCACATCCGTTGGGTTGATACGATTGGACTTGCGCAAGTAAGTCAGTGCATTTTCACTATCTTGCTCTGCAAGGTGACGCAGTGCTGTAGCCAGTTGGGGTCTGATGTGTTGCACTTGTTTTTTGCGTTGAAATAAGTCTTCCAGCAAAGCTACTTGCTCG
>JALSZC010000222.1 GCA_027059605.1 Ghiorsea sp.
CACAGCATCAGGATTAGGCCAAGCATCTAAACATTCAGGGGCTTTAGCATTGACCAAAGTGTAGTGGTGAATATCCATTTGCACTTGATTACTTTTCGCAATTTCATAATCAGCCTCATTCTTTTCAATGGCATACACCCAACCATTGGGGCAAAGCCTTGCTGCTTCCAAACCCACAGACCCAGAGCCCGCACCAATATCCCAAACAATGCTGTTCGCTTTAAGCTGCATATGCGCCAGAGATACAGCGCGAACTTCACGCTTGGTAATCAAGCCTTTTTCAGGTTTACGCTGATTAAAGCTTGCATCCTCATGCCCAAATAACACAGGTTTCCTCAGCTTTTCTTTGCGCTCTAAAATCACCATATTCAAATCAGCAAAGTCTTGTTCTGCCAACGCTGACACAGGCACATCGGCTACAATACGTTCCTCATCTTGCAACAAATTCTCAGCCACAATCATCTCAAAATCATCAGCCATAGCTTCAGCAACCAACATTCTGGCAATACGCGCTGGATTATTTTCAGGGCTGGTAAATGTGATGATTTTTCTGTGTTGCATACATGCTTTAAACAGTGGATAAAGACCGTGTTGCTTGCTTGGATTTTCCGCCCATTCGCCTGCATCTTTGGTATGCACCGAGCAAATATAAGCATCTTGCCAACTTACCCCCACACGCGCACAAGCAAGCTGCAAAGCCGATACATTGGGGCGAATATCAAGCTTGGATAAGCCGATTTTCTTCTTCAAATAGTTTGCGATACCATGACATAGCGGGTCGCCCGTAGCCAGCACCACCACAGCTTGTTGTTTTGCCAAAGCCTGCTCAATGCGCATGGGTACATCTTTAAGATGGCCTGTTAAATCAAAGGTTTCCGCACCGGATTGAAGTTCTGTAGCAAACAATTCAAGTACACGTCTGCCACCAATCACTACATCCGCTTGGTTCAGCAGCGCCAAAGCATCGGGTGCAAGCCCTGCAATGCCATTATCCAATACGCCCAGCACTACGCAGCGCTTCTCCCTCTCCTTCTTAGAGGGAGAGGGTTGGGGTGAGGGAGCATTTAATACATCATTTTTTTTCATCAACCCTCACCTGTATCCTCTCCCTTCAAAGGGCGAGGAAAAGAATTCACATCAGCCAAGGGATTTCCAGAGAAATCACACACCATCACCCGTACACTAAACTCACTGGTATAACGTTCTTTTAAGGTGGCAATCGTGCGCTCTGCCAAAGCGATATAAAACTTATCCGCCAAACCAATGTCTTCTAATTTCTCTGCGGCAAACCGTGCCGTTTCGGCTGCACGAATCTCTTCACACAAAGCTGCTGGCGCGCCAATGCCTTCCGCCAATTCTGCCAATAAATCGGTATTCACCGCTTTGCGATTGGCATGGGTAATCACTTCGCCTTGCGCCATTTTAGTGAGTTTACCAACCATACCACCAATAATCACATGCTTGATACCTTCTTTTTTGCAGGTATCCAGCGCAGGGCCTAAGAAATCTCCCATTTGCACAAAACAGGCTTGTTCCAATTCTGGCAATGCGGCAATCACAAACTTTTCTGTGCGCCCGCCCGTGGTGAGCACCACTGTGTCTTGCCCTTGATTGGCAGCCACTTCAATGCCTTGCACCACCGATGCACGAAATGCCGCTGTGGAATAAGGATGCACAATGCCTGTGGTACCTAAAATTGAAATACCGCCCAGAATACCAAGTCGGTCATTCAATGTTTTCTTCGCCATTTTCTCGCCATCAGGTACAGAAATAGTCACTTCCAAACCGTGATTTTCTAATAAATCGCCGCCAACTTCACGTACATTGGCTTCAATATTTTTTCGCGGCACAGGGTTAATCGCAGGACCACCCACTTCCAAGCCAAGGCCCGCCATGGTAATCGTGCCTACGCCTTGCCCACCTTTAAGCACCACTTCACCAGCTTGCCCATCTAGCAAACGAACATCCGCCGTTAAATGCGCGCCATCCGTGCAATCGGGGTCATCGCCTGCATCTTTGATGCACATCGCATGTGCCACTTTCCCATCTTCACTAACCTCACCATCATGGATGATAAATTTCACTCGTGTTTCATTGGGCAATAAAGATTCAAGTTCGCTGGGTACTTCGCCAGTGGCAAGCCCTATGGTTGCCGCGCGCGCTGCTGCCGCAGCGTTTGCACCCGTGGTCAAACCTTTGCGCTTACCCCGCTCGCGCTTTTTCATACAACCCTCACCCTAACCCTCTCCCTTCAAAGGGCGAGGGGATACATTGCGCCAAGTTCTTCGCGCATCCACCACATCACCAATCAC
>JALSZC010000223.1 GCA_027059605.1 Ghiorsea sp.
GACATCAACGACCAATGGTATGAAAGCCTTGGTTGATAAGGGTATTGTTCCTTTGTTGATTCCATTTCGACCATTACCGAACACGCCTTTGGAACATCAAAGTATTTCAACATTAGATGATATTGAAACGGTATTGCTTGAGCAGTACCAATTACTGGAAGAGGCGCAAATTCCTACGCATAGGCTTAGAGATATGGGGCGCGTACTTACACCCATGGAAAGTGGGGTGCTTGATAGCAGTCGAACTGCAACGCTAGCAACACGTTGGGGTGTATCTTCTCTGGGAAGAAAGTTTGATGGTTGGGCGGATGGTTTGCGCAGGCATTTGCGGGTCAAAGAACAAACCAGCCAGAAGCAATCTGTTCGTCAGTTGATGTTAAAAGAAGTTAAGCCATTTGCAGCTTTATTTATGATTGCAGCCTTATTTGCTTTTGTGGTACAAAGTGAAGTGCCACATGGTTTAAGCTTGCAAGGTTATCATGCATTGTCGGTATTTGTCTTATGTCTAGTCTTGTGGGTAAGTCAGTTGCTTCCCTTGCCGATTACGTCATTGCTAGGGTTAGCCTTGTTGCCTATGCTCGGTGTATTTTCAGCCTCGGATGTATTTGCATTTTTTGGTAACCCTGCAGTATTCTTTATTTTGGGTGCGTTTATGCTAGTGGCAGGTGTGATGCAAAGTGGCTTGTCGGAGCGTTTGGCATTGATGGTCTTAAAAAAAGCTGGTCAAAGTGAGCAGAGGCTGCTTATGACCATGCTTCTTTTGCCTGCAAGCATGGCATTTGTAATACCCGAACATGCAGTGGCAGCATTATTTTTACCCATTGCTTGGGAAACCGTACGTGCGTTAGGCCTAAAGAAAGGGAATGCTTATGCTCAAGCTATCTTTTTTGCTTTGGCTTGGGGTGCCATCATTGGTGGGGTAGCAACCTTGCTTGGTGGTGCGCGAGGGCCACTTGCCTTGGCATTGGTGGATGAGCTTGCAGGGCAAAGTTTTTCTTTTATGCAGTGGAGCTTAGCGGCATTGCCTTTGGTGTTCGGTGTATTGCTGATGGCTGCATTATTGTTGCGCTATATGACCAAAGGGGCACGTTTGGATATGCAAGCGGTTCAAGATAAGTTCACTGAGCGAAAATTAGAGCTTGGGTCTCTTAGCATTAAAGGCTGGATGATGAGTTTACTGCTTTTAGGTACGGTGGTGGCATGGCTTTTTGCTGGGCATGCCAATGCTCTAGCAAGCATTGCCTTGATGAGTGTGGTGTTGATGTTTGTCTTTCGATTGGCAGATTGGAAAGATGTAGAAAGTCATGTGCAATGGGGCGTGGTATTGATGTATGGAGGGGCGATTGCCATTGGTAAAGCCTTGTCTGATACAGGTGCAGCCCTTTGGCTTGCGCACACTTTGATTCCAGGGGATGTCGTGGGACTAGCTTTGATTGCATTTTTGGTCTTGGTGACACTTTTGTTTACCGAAGGGGTGAGTAATGCTGCAGCTGTTGCCATTGTATTGCCGATTGCTATTCCCGTAGGTGTGGCCGTGGGTATTGCACCAGTTACCATTGCTTTGACGATTGGTATTATTGCGGGTTTTGCATTTATGCTACCCATGGGTACTCCACCCAATGCTATGATTTATGCCAGTGGTTATGTGCGCCCATCTGCGATGTTGAAATATGGAGCTGTGCTTTCTGTTTCGGCATTTGTATTGTTTTTATTGGTGGCAAGTTTGTGGTGGCCTGTGATTGGTTTGACATTTTAATGGGTTGCGGACGAAGGAGTTTGGTTTAAATGAATAAGGTAGAGCAAAGTATAACGTATTTACGCCAAGCCGAGCAGTCGTTTGATCAGGTTGTGTTTGCTTGTAGTTTTGGTGCGGAAGATGTGGTGCTGTTAGACCTTATCAGCCAACATGCGCCGCATATACGTATCATCAGCTTGGATACAGGCAGACTGCCACAAGAAACGTATGATGTGATGCAAACATGGCGTAAGGAAAAAGGCTTGGATATCGACTTATATTTCCCTGATGCGGGCGATGTGGAAGCCATGGTCAAGCAAGATGGTGTAAACTTGTTTTATGATAGTATTGAAAAGCGCAAACAATGTTGTTTTGTGCGTAAAATCAAGCCATTGAAACGTGCATTAGAAGGTGCGGAGGCTTGGGTAACAGGTTTGCGTGGTGAACAGGCAAAAACACGCGCAACCATGCAAGCAGTAGAAGATGATGCGGCATTTGGTATCAAAAAGTACAACCCGCTGATTGATTGGTCTGAACAAGATGTATGGGACTATATCAAATCCCATGAAC